>NZ_LDUJ01000029.1:0-80158 GCF_001043675.1 Lysinibacillus sp. LK3 | reverse complement strand
AATATATATTAATTAAATTATAATGAGGTGACTTTATGTTTCAAAAACTCCGTACCCTTACACAAACGAATGGCACCGTTAAACATTTGGATGCTGATTATGAACAATTAAACATTCGAGGCGCTGTATCGTTACAACAAGAAGTACACTTAATAAAAGTGTCCACTCATGGTCATAGCTCCTTCTATTATCCAGTTACAGCGCAGATATTTAATAGTACTGGCTCGTGTAAGTTAAAGGATTATTGCCAAATCGGAGAACTTACAAATGCTGGGAATATTAAAATACGTAATGGTTTTATCCAAAAAATCAATAGTTCTGGAAAGCTAATGGTTGAAGAGAAATTACAGAGCGAGCAATTTGATGCCATTGGAATAGTCAAGGCTGCGGAAATAATCGCTCATCACTTTCATTTGAAGTTATCGGGAGAAAGCGGAATTGACAGGTTAAGGGCTGAAAATGTGGTAATAGAAAAGGATAGGATAACCCTTCTTCCGTTATTTAAAAAAATATTACGCTGTCACACAATAAGTGGAAAACACCTACAATTATCTAATACGAATGCAGAGTTTGTGGAAGGGGAAGTCGTCCATGTTGGGGAAAATAGTGTGATTGGGACACTTTACTATACGGATGATTATTCGATAGCTTCGAGTTCAAAGGTGCACCACATTATACGGAGGGAAAAAGAATGATACTTCTAAAAATGCTAAAGACTTTTTTTTGCTCATTAGCTTTAGTGGTATTATCTGTACTTTATGTTGGATTACTTTTAAGCGCTGGCTTATCCATACTCGCTGGTTTTTTACGAACATTCGGAGTGGATCAAATTAAAATGGGCCTTTGGTATGGCGTAGAACTTCCTGTTATGTTCAGCATCCCCTTCGCCCTGTTAATAGCCCTACTGTTGTTCTTTTGTGCCATATATATTAAACGTTCTATTGTTTTTTGTTTGTCAACTCTTCGAATATAGAGCAATAAAAAGTAAGCATATTTCTTAGAAAGAATATGCTTACTCTCATCGACTTTTAAGTTGAATAGCAGGGAGGCTCATTTAATCAGTTGATTCACATTTTTATCAGTAGCTTAAAACATTGCTATAGTTCTCCTTCAAGAAAACGGATAAGGTATATTTCAGGTCTACCAATAAATTCTTTAAAACTACATAAATTAGCATACTCCTCATGCTCCACATCATAGCACCCTATATGGCCTTCTCCTTTTGGGTTCCAGACTATTTGCAAATCAGAGTAATTGTCGATATTTGCGGAAAGAAGGAGGAGCTCTCTATGACCTAGTTTCATCTCAATTGTATCAGTTAGTTTGAAAAAATCGATAAAGTGAATTTCATAATCATTTGGTGCAAGCTCAAGATGTAGTCGATCTCCTGTCAGAAAATTAATCAATTCATCTGGTAACTTGTATTTTTTCAATGTCTCTTTTTTGTTTTCAATAGTATGGAGTTCTATTGGTTCTAAAGCCTTTAAGTAATTTGCTAGTTCCATATTTTTCATACGTACAGCAATTGTATAAGCTCTCTCACCATCTTTCTCCGCTAAAGTGACGTTTGCACCTCGTTCAATCAAATAGTTCACCATAGCTATATTTCCCATTCTTGTTGCAACTGTTAATGGTGTTGCTTCATAGGGATAGACCATATCAGGCTTTTGATAATTAATATCTACTCCTTGATCAAGTAAATAAGTGACTGTTTTTTTATCAAAATTCGACACAGCCTGACGCAATACAGGACCTCCATGCTGCTTTATATCAAGCCCAAGTTCATGAATAAGAGGGATATTTCTTTTATTGCCATAGTAGGCCTGAGAATAGGCTCCAGATCCCACTTGGTTATAGCCATCTAATTTTGCTCCTTGTTCAACAAGGTAACGTACTATATTTTCTTTACAATATCGAACAGCTCTTAAAAAAGAAGGATTTTTTTCCACATTTAAATTAACCCCATATCCAACTAATAATTTTACTACATCCAATCTTTGTGCAATCAACGCTAAATCCAATGGGCTTAATGATGTATGCTGACTTAAACATATCTCTTCTTCAATATTCCAGCCTTTATCCCTCGCAACTCGCAAAGCTGTAATATCGCCAGTATAGATATACATTGCAAGCTCTGGTAGTTCTGAAAATGTTCCAATATCTTGTAGTTTAATCATCTATAGATTGGCTCCCTTCTTATTGTATATACAAAGTATAGAAAACTACCATCTATATCACAATGGGACATAGAGCTATAGTGTCATAAAATACAGGGCAAGATTTATAGCAAATTTGATGGTTCTTTTATTAAAAAGAAGGCAATTGGATTTAAAATTTCCCAGGAAAGAATTTATTCAAATTAAAAAGAGCTCTCAATCAGAATAGATTGAGAGCTCTTTCTTAAACGCTTACCATGACTTATTTTAAGCCAAGTGCTTTATCTGTTGTTGCATTTATTTCTTTTAGAAGCTCAGGGTTTTCTGCTAATGATAGACCATAAGATGGAATCATTTCTTTAATTTTTGGTTCCCACTCCTTGATATGTTGAGGGAAACATTTATTAAGAACTTCAAGCATAACATGTACAGCCGTAGATGCACCTGGTGAAGCTCCTAGTAAAGCTGCAATCGAGCCATCAGAAGCACTTACAACTTCTGTACCGAATTGAAGTGTTCCTTTACCGCCAGCTTCTGTATCTTTAATAACTTGTACACGTTGTCCAGCTACGATAATATCCCAATCATCACTTTTTGCATTTGGAATGAACTCACGTAACTCTTCCATACGTTGTTCTTTTGAAAGCATAAGCTGTTGGATTAAATACTTTGTTAAGCCCATCTCTTTCACGCCCGCAGCTAATAAAGTTGTGATATTATGCGGTTTTACAGAAGCAAATAAATCCATATTTGAACCTGTTTTTAAGAACTTAGGAGAGAAACCTGCGAATGGTCCAAATAGTAATGATTTCTTGTTATCAATATAACGTGTGTCAAGATGCGGAACCGACATTGGTGGAGCACCAACTTTTGCTTTTCCGTATACTTTTGCATGATGTTGTTCAGCTATTTCTGGATTATTACATGCTAAGAATAGACCGCTAATTGGGAATCCACCAATATGTTTCCCTTCAGGAATACCTGATTTTTGTAGTAATTCTAAGCTTCCTCCACCAGCTCCAAGGAAGACAAATTTTGCTGAATGATATTCCATTTTACAGCCATCTAAATCGTGCACACGTACTTCCCATGTACCATCACTAGCTTGTTTTAAACTTTCAACACTATGATTATAGTTAACATCTACATCTTTTGCTTTTAAGTGATCAATTAACATACGTGTTAAAGCACCAAAGTTAACATCTGTACCAGTGTCAATTTTCGTTGCAGCAATGTCTTCACCAGCAGGACGATTTTCCATAATAAGTGGAATCCATTTTTTTAGTGTTTCAGGGTCATTAGAAAATTCCATTCCTTCAAATAAAGGATTTTTTGTCATCGTTTCATGACGTTTCTTTAGAAACTCAACATTTTCTTTCCCTTGTACTAAACTCATATGTGGTAAAGGCATAATGAAGTCTTGTGGATTATTGATCAGCTTATTGTTTACAAGATACGACCAAAACTGTCTTGAAACATGGAACTGTTCATTAACATTAATCGCTTTTTTGATATCGATTGATCCGTCTTTTTTCTCTGATGTGTAGTTCAGCTCACATAATGCAGCATGTCCAGTTCCCGCATTGTTTAATTCGTGAGAACTTTCCTCGCCTGCTTTTTCAAGCTTTTCAAACACTGTAATTTTCCAATCTGGTGCTAATTCTTTGAGTAATGTTCCCAAAGTTGCACTCATGATTCCGGCACCAATTAAGATAACATCTGATTTAATTTGTCTGTTACTCATTTTTACCTTCCTTATATGTTAAGATTTGCAGAAAGGATGTAAGCACTCCCACTTTAGAAGTACTGTAGCCATGGAGCAACCTCGGAGCACACCATTTCTGTATCAATTATTACCTTATTGCAGTTTATCACAATTAGTTCAATAATAAAATATCAACTATTTATATGAGAGTTATCAGCTTTTTTCGAGCCTTTCCAATCATAATTCAAGCAAAAAAATCACTTTTTGTTCTAGGTAAAAATTGAATTATTTAAGCTTATTGGAATAATCGGCCTAAAAATGGTTGACATTTTCATAAAAAATAGGTTCTTTTTATTATTATATCTGTATAATAACATATAAATATGGAGCTCGTCTTGTATCTGAACTAACTTTCAATTTCCCACAGATTAACTTTCGATTGGGCTTTTTATATGCCAGCCATCTATATGAAAACCACCCATTTGTATGAACACATACTCTACTACTGCTTCATATGACGCCATCATCTTTTCAGCATTGTCCTCATGCATTGCTCTCATAAAAATTTCTCTAAAGTCCTCATCTGGAAATGCTGACTTACTATATTTTTGCAGGTAAATTGGATCTTCAAGATAGGCATAGATTTGATAAAAGGGTATCGTTTCTAGATTTAAAAACTGACAGTACACCAAAAATAAATTGGCTAATGAGTTATGGTAGGTAAAGGAAAAGTCCATTCTATCCTGCTCATAACAATCCTTTAAATTATCTAGTGCATCCCATAGTTCATATTTTTTTATTTCTAAGACCGTTTTATTCATTGTGTTATATTTTTCTTCGAGCCATTCCTCTGCCTCAAATTTCAAGTCTTTTATTATTCCAGTATAATCAAATAAAATTCTACCTGTTTTAAATTGGACCATCGACATGGTTCTTCTTTTTTTAAAATCATCTTGGAAATACCCACGAATTTGACTTGGTGGATTCGCAAAGTATTCAATTAAAAAACCATCAATAACACGATTCCCTCTTTCCCTCCACCCCACATTATCCGCCAAAATAATATGAACATCGATATCAGAGCGCTTAGAGGGATTTCCAGTAATATAGCTCCCACATATGAGCGCTCCTACAACTTCCTCTTTATCTTGCCATTCTTTCAGGAACGTTTCTAAGGCTATTTTCCATTTTGCCATTGATATCATTCACTCCCTTTTTAATTGATTTATTTCTACGATACTATTGAAAAAACAGAAAACCTTTAAATACGTTTTCTGTTTTTATCTGCTTCTTATTTAATTTCTTTAACAGTTAATTTCTTTTGGCTAACTTCATAAGTGACTACCACGTTTTTAATAATCGCCGTATCATCATAGGAGAGACTAGCTTCAAATTCTATTGTAGCATCTCCCTTCCATCTAAGATGATCCACATAGCTATAGTTTTCATGATCTGTTCGAATCCAAGTATCTAACCCTTGCTCAGCACCATATTTAACCCTTGAAGATTCTACTAACTCCGGGCTTACCATTCGCTCTTCCACATTGATGACTTCAACAAATTCACTTTTATTAGAGTTCGTGACAATAGCAATTAATTTCTGATCAGGTGAAGGAATTATCTCTTTAATATACATTGATGGACTGGAGAAGCTAGAATATGCCTCTAGCACATCATCTTTTATACGCCAAAGAACATTCTGGCTTCCGTAATCTGAATAATTATTGAATAAAGTAAAGAAGACGCTCCCATCTGCTAATTTATATACCTGCTGACTTTTAAAGCTTCCCGATAAAATATCGACAGCAAAAATAGCCGAATTTGCAATTTTTTTGTTATCACTTTGTATAAATGGCTGAATAGCCTTTAACGCCTTATTTCTCAACTTTTCATCATTATAGCTCTCTACTAGTCTATTTATTGCAATATAGATATACTCCTCTTTGTCACTATCTAGAGCTTTTAGAAATTTATCTGCATCATATTTTGTAGCTGGCATTAGTTCCATATCCTCTGCTGATAAATAACGAATATAAAGCTCATTATTTTGATGTTTATAGTAAGCTGCTGCTATTGTGGCAGTAGAAACTGAGCTTACGATCATCATACTTATTACCACTGCGAGCCATTTTTTAGAAAAACTTTTCTTCTTTACTTCATAGTTGGCGGCTTCAATTAATTCTTCCTCTATAAATCCAATTTCACGATATAACTCCTCTTTTTTCATATATATAATCCCTCGCTTTCCAAATTAAATCTTAGTTTATTACGTGTCCTAAATAAGTTGGACTTAACTTTACTACTACTCATTTGAAAGTGTAAGGAAATATCTTTTATAGAATAGGAGTACCAATATCGTTGAATAAATATATTTCTAGATTGTTCATCTAAGGTATATAAAAATTGGCTAATGTATTGAGCAAGTTCACCCGCTTCATAGGATGTTTCTACCGTATGAGAAGAAGCTAGACATTCTTCCAGCTCTGTGAGAATGACCTCAAACTCATTGTTTCTCTTTTTGGCTGTATTATAGCTATGCTTATCAAGTGCAATATTACGTATGATTCTCCCTAAAAAAATAGATAGTTTTCTTGGTATCTGTGGAGGGATTGTGTTCCACGCAGCTAGGTAGGCATCATTCTCACATTCTTCAACATCCCTCAAATTTGCCAAGATTCTTCTTGCTATTACTCTACAATATGCTCCATATTTTTTCCTTGTTTCCAAAATAGCCTGCTGTGAGCGTTGTATGTATAAAGCAACTATTTTTTCATCGTCCATTTGCATTTTCTCCTTTTATGTACTCTTACTTATAAAGTAGATAATCCAAACAATTGGTTGCATGTTGTGGCAAAAATTCTGGTAATGAAAAAACCGCACTCTTTTAGGTACGGTTCTCCACATTTCAAAATAAATTAGATAAAAATGTTTGTATTGATGTAGGTAATAGCTGAAAGAATAATCCCTCATATTTAATATCCAGTATACCAGCGACAACAATAACAACGAAAATTAATAATAGAAAGATTTTCTTATTTTTAGAAATCCAATTCAATAGATGCCACTCCTCTGACCTAATAGTAAGCATGTTTAGTATAAGTTGATTGCTATCAAATAGCATCCTATTTATCGTCTGTCACCTAATTTTACAATGCTACATAAATTAAAATGATACGCTAAAAATGAGAAATATGTAAGAAGGGAATGGGTATGGTCAATTTTAAATCTTTTCGAGGTGTTATCACTCAAATCAGTGATTTTTCTGTTGGGCAAAACGGAGATAAGAACGGTTGTTATAAAATAATGACCTTAGAAGATGGTGCTGGTGGGGTCGTCAATTTTATTATTTCTCCCTCCACCTATTTTGTTAATCGTGAAATTGTCACAACTGGTGAATGGGTAACAGGATATTATGATGGAGATGCACCTGTACCGATGATTTACCCGCCACAATACCGTGCTTTAATTATTGTAAAAGAAAGCAATTATCATAATGTAAAGGTAGATTTCTTTAATCAACAATTACTGAGTAGTGATGGACAATTACAATTAAACCTTTCTCCTACTACGATTATTTCACTTAAAAATGGGCAGCCTTTTACCAATAGTCCTGCCAATCGAAACCTCATTGTTGTTTATGGTCCTACCACTAGGAGTATTCCTGCTCAAACCACTCCCTATGAAATCATTGTTTGGTGTTAATTTAATCACATTTAAACAACGGCTTAAACCTCACTACGTGAATTTAAGCCGTTGTTTATTGTTATTTTTTATTCAGTATCATTTTTCATTTCATGTAATTGTTGTTTAATCTGCTCTAGATATTCTTTATTTTGCTGAACCGTATCCAAATGCTCACCATATTGTTCTGCATTGAAACGTGCATTTTCAGCATGCTTAATCTGATTAAATGCATGTTCTATTGCTATTTCCTCTGGATGTGATTTTGCATGCTTTAATAGACGATCCGCCTTTTGCACAGAGTTACTAAACAATGTGCTAGGATGATCCTGCTTCCAACTTGTATCGGAGTGCTTAGCCAATGTATATATCTTCCCTTCTTAAAAATGTTTTCATTGTTCTAGATGTAGTATTATGAAATGCTCTGATAATATGTATGGAAGAAAATAAACACAATATTTCCCAGGCTATACTCAAAGAACTAAGGCACATGCCTTAGTCCTCCTCTCAATGTCATGAATAGTTGTCAAATATAAATTAGTGCCATGCAGTCCTCTCACTGACTGGTTGCTTGATATCTGTTTTTCCTTGTGTTTCAGCAAAGTTATTGATTTGTGCTGAAGCTGAATCAAGCTCAAATTCAGCACCAAACTCCTCACGATGAAGTGTCTGACGCTGTTGATTTGTTTTATTTGCACTTTTCGTACCATTTGATTTGTTACGATTTGTATCCATATTTGACATAACCATCCTTCATCGATTATTTGAAAAGCTTTAAAACCTTATATATGGTTTACGAACTTTTCATTCTAAAGTTTGTCCAAGGAGGAAAAAAGAATGTGCATTAATTATTTTTTTTAGCTAAGTATAGAGTTGAGGATTTTTCAATTTTTGATTGTTAGTAAGTCGCTTGCAATCTTATTTTCTTTCTGACTATAATACTTGTATACAAGTATACTCAAAATCAAAAAGGGTGATATTATGAGCGAATATAATGATTATTTATATCCACAAAAATGGCTTTCTAAGGCTTCTACAGGTGATCGCGTAGCATATGAACTTAGAATGCGTATTATTTCAGGTTTAATTGAAAGCGGTACCATTCTTTCAGAAAACAAACTGGCAGCTGATTTTGAAGTAAGCCGTTCACCCATTCGTGAAGCCTTAAGAATATTAGCTTCTGAAAATATCATTCGATTAGAGAAAATGGGTGCTGTTGTCATTGGTTTATCTGAAAAAGAGATTGAAGAAATTTATGATGTTCGATTGCTGATTGAAACATTTGTGTTTGAACGTCTCATAAAAATGGATACAACTAGCTTAGCACTAGAACTTAGCAAAACATTAGAAATGATGAAAGTTGCCATTAAGTATAACGATGCAGACGAATTTTCTTATCAGGATGTTATGTTCCATGAGACAATTATTCGTTCCATCGGACATTCCTATATCACCATGATTTGGAATAATTTAAAGCCAGTAATGGAAGGCTTGATTTTACTATCTATGCGCATGCGCTTTAAAGAGAAATATGAGGATTTTACTCGTATTGTGAAAAATCATGAGCTCTATATTGACGCTATTAGAGCCAAAGATCGAGAGCTTATGATTAAATCCTTACATGAAAATTTTGATGATGTTCAAGGCAAAGTAGAAGATTTATGGCGGTCACAGCAAATGCTATCTAAAGGGGTTGAGCCACAAAATGACTAACTATATGTTAGGTGTTGATATAGGGACTACTAGCACTAAGGCCGTATTATTTAGTCAACATGGGAAGGTTATTCAACAAGAAAATATTGGGTATCCATTATATACACCGGATATTTCGACAGCAGAACAAAATCCAGAAGAAATCTTTCAAGCTGTACTACAAGCCATTACCAACATTATGAAAGTCCATTCTGATAAACCATTACTATTTGTTTCCTTTAGTAGTGCTATGCATAGTGTGATCGCTATGGACGAAAATGATCAACCGTTAACACCTGTCATCACTTGGGCGGATAATCGTAGTGAAGCATGGGCACATAAAATTAAAACTGACTGGAATGGCCATGAAATTTATAAAAGAACAGGTACACCTATTCACCCAATGTCACCACTAAGCAAAATTACTTGGCTTGTGCATGAACATCCTGAAATCGCGCGCAAAACGAAGAAATATATCGGTATTAAAGAATACATTTTTAAAAAGTTTTTTGATCAATATGTCGTCGATTATTCATTAGCTTCATGTATGGGTATGATGAATCTCCATACATTAGATTGGGACGAAGAAGCTTTAGCTGTTGCAGGTATTGCGAAAGCACAATTATCCACACTCGTACCAACAACTCAACTATTTTTAAATTGCAATGACCTTTTAGCTAAACAAATTGGTATTGACCCACAAACACCTTTTGTCATTGGTGCTAGTGATGGCGTGCTCTCTAATCTAGGTGTGAACGCCATTCGAGAAGGCGAAATTGCTGTCACTATTGGGACAAGCGGTGCTATCCGTACCATAATTGATAGGCCCAAAACAGATGTAAAGGGTAGAATCTTTTGCTATGCACTAACAGAAAACCATTGGGTCATTGGTGGACCCGTAAACAATGGTGGTATGGTATTACGCTGGATTCGCGATGAGTTTGCCTCTTCTGAGATTGAAACAGCTAAAAGACTAGGTATTGATCCATATGAAGTGTTAACGAAAATTGCTGAACGTGTTCAACCTGGTGCTGATGGGCTGCTATTCCATCCCTATCTATCAGGTGAACGTGCGCCTTTATGGAATCCAGATGTCCGTGGTTCATTTTTTGGTTTAACTATGTCTCATAAAAAGGAACATATGATACGAGCTGCCCTCGAAGGGGTTATCTACAATTTATATACTGTCTATTTAGCATTACTGGAATGTATGGAAAGCCATGTCACTCGTATTCAAGCAACAGGCGGATTTTCACGCTCTGAGATTTGGAGACAAATGATGGCGGATATTTTTGAATCCGAAGTGGTAGTACCTGAAAGCTATGAAAGCTCCTGTCTAGGCGCTTGTATTTTAGGCTTATATGCTACAGGAAAAATTGATTCCTTTGACGTTGTCGCTGATATGGTTGGTGACACTTATAAACATACGCCAATCGAAGAAGCAGCCAAAGAATATAGACAACTACTCCCAATTTTCATTCGTTTATCTAGAGTTTTAGCAGACGACTATACGTCAATTGCTCAGTATCAAAGGAGCTTAATTAAGCCCGACTAAAGAGGAGGAGAATACATGCCATTAGTTATTGTAGGTATTGGTATTATTGCGCTGTTAATTTTAATAATGGGCTTTAAATTAAATACGTTTATTTCATTAATCATTGTTTCATTCGGTGTTGCTTTAGCTCTTGGGATGCCTTTGGATATTATCGTAAAAACGATTGAAGCAGGGTTAGGTGGAACATTAGGTCACTTGGCACTAATATTTGGTCTTGGAGCGATGCTAGGAAAATTAATTGCCGATTCTGGCGGTGCACAGCGTATTGCCATGACCCTTGTGAATAAATTTGGAGAAAAGAACATTCAATGGGCAGTTGTAGCAGCATCCTTTATTATCGGTATCGCTCTTTTCTTTGAAGTAGGTCTTGTGCTATTAATCCCAATTGTCTTTGCTATTTCAAGACAATTAAAGGTTTCTATTTTATATTTAGGAATTCCAATGACCGCAGCCTTATCTGTCACACATGGATTTTTGCCACCACATCCTGGACCAACTGTTATTGCTGGCGAATTTGGGGCAAATATTGGTGAGGTGTTGCTTTATGGCTTTATCATCGCCATTCCGACTGTTATTTTAGCTGGACCATTATTTACAAAATTAGCGAAAAGGTTAGTGCCTGAATCATTCAACAAAACTGGAAATATTGCCTCTCTAGGTGAACAAAAAACATTTGAACTAGAGGACACACCGAGTTTTGGAATAAGTGTTTTTACTGCACTATTACCCGTTATTTTAATGTCCATTGCTACTATTATTACACTGTTACAAAAAACAATTGGCTTTGAAGATAATGGCTTCTTAGCAGGTATCCGCTTCATCGGTGAAGCTGGTACATCCATGTTAATTTCCTTATTAGTTGCCGTCTATACAATGGGTATCGCAAGGAAAATTCCTATTAAGCAAGTAATGGAGTCATGTACAACAGCAATATCCCATATCGGTATGATGCTCTTAATTATTGGGGGCGGTGGTGCCTTCAAACAAGTTTTAATTGATGGTGGTGTCGGTGATTATGTAGCTGAACTCTTCCATGGAACTACCTTATCGCCAATTTTACTAGCATGGATTATTGCGGCTATTTTACGCATTTCATTAGGGTCAGCTACGGTTGCTGCTTTAACAACAGCTGGGTTAGTCATTCCAATGTTAGGTCAAAGTGATGTAAACCTTGCCTTGGTTGTGTTGGCAACAGGTGCAGGAAGCTTAATTGCTTCACATGTTAATGATGCAGGTTTCTGGATGTTTAAAGAATATTTTGGATTGAGCATGAAGGAAACATTCGCTACTTGGACCTTGCTAGAAACAATTGTATCTGTGGCTGGTTTAGGGTTTATTTTATTACTTAGTTTATTTGTTTAAAAAATGTTTAAAAAGGAGCAAGTACAATGTTAAATACAATTGGCGTTATTGGATTAGGTGTTATGGGCAGTAATATCGCTTTAAACATGGCTAATAAGGGCGAGCAAGTAGCCGTTTATAATTACACACGAGATTTAACCGACAAACTTCTACAAAAAGTTGAAGGACAATCGCTTACTCCTTACTATGAAATAGAAGAGTTTGTACAAGCTTTAGAAAAACCAAGAAAGATTTTTTTGATGGTGACAGCTGGGAATGCTATTGATTCAGTTATTCAATCAGTAGTGCCTTTCCTTGAAAAGGGCGATGTCATTATGGATGGCGGCAACTCTCATTATAAAGATACAGAGCGTAGATACGATGAACTTAAAGCTTTAGGAATTGGGTATTTAGGGATTGGTATTTCTGGTGGTGAAGTAGGAGCATTGACAGGACCATCTATCATGCCCGGTGGTGATCAAGAGGTCTATAACAAAGTAGCACCTATACTGACAAAGATTGCAGCACAAGTGAATGATACACCATGCTGTACGTATATTGGTCCCAAGGGCGCAGGTCACTTCGTCAAAATGGTACACAATGGAATCGAGTATGCAGATATGCAACTCATTGCGGAGGCCTATACGTTTTTAAGAAAAAATATAGGATTATCCGTTGAGGAAATTGCTACTATCTTTGAAACATGGAATCAGGGTGAATTGAAAAGCTATTTAATCGAAATAACAGCTGAAATCTTAAGGAAAAAAGATGAGATAACAGGATTACCACTGATTGATATGATACTTGATAAAGCTGGTCAAAAAGGTACTGGGAAATGGACAAGCCTGCAATCTATAGACAATGGTATTCCTACATCAATTATTACGGAGGCCTTATTCGCTCGCTATATTTCATCATTAAAAGAGGAACGAATTCAAGCAGAGGCAATACTATCTGGACCAAATTATAAACAGCAAAATTTAGATAGAGATGTCTGGATTGAATACGTCCGCCAAGCGCTATATATGGGGAAAATATGTGCTTATGCACAAGGATTTACACAATATAAAATGACATCAGAGCTTTATGAATGGCGTTTACCATTAAAAGATATTGCATTAATTTTCCGTAGTGGTTGTATTATTCGAGCAGATTTTTTAAATGTTATTAGTGAAGCCTATCAAAAGCAACCTTCTCTAAATAATTTATTAATTGATCCATACTTTGCAGAAAAGTCGATGGACTATCAAAATGGATTAAGAAAAATAGTTTGTGAAGGCATCCAAGCAGGAAACGCGTTCCCTTGCTTGAGTGCTTCTCTCACATATTACGATAGTTTTCGAACAGGTTCATCTAATGCTAATATGTTACAGGCACAACGTGATTATTTCGGTGCGCATACGTATGAACGAATTGATGCACAAGGTGTTTTCCATACAAATTGGTAAGTAAAAAGCTAAAATATACATCATTGCCTCAATGATTGTATATTTTAGCTTTTTTATTCTAGAAAAACATGTACTCGATTACGGCCTGCTTGTTTTGCCGCATACAGTGCTTTGTCCGCATTGTTTAAAAGCTGATACAGTGTCTCTTGTCCCTTTGTACCTTCTGCTACACCACAGCTAATAGTAGCACGAATTGCTCCCTCAGTAGTCATAAGTGGCTGGGATTCTACGCTATTACAGAGCAAATTAGCTAATGCTTGCCCCTCTAATAATGTAGAGTCCTTGAGTGCAAGAACAAATTCCTCACCGCCATACCGTGCAAACAGTTCTCCTTTTTTCAACACACTCTGACAAACCTTTACGACATGAACTAGTAATTGATCACCGATAGCATGCCCATACGTATCATTGACGTTTTTAAAATGATCGATGTCCATTAAAATGACAGTAAAAGCTGAGGATGATTCTCTTGCCTCGCTGTAAGCCTGATTACATTGTTGAAAAAAAGCTCGACGATTATAAATTTGTGTAAGTTCATCGTAAAAAGCGAGTTGCTCTAACTGTCTTTGTAGCTCCTTCAACTCTGTTATATCAGTGAAAATAAGTAATAACCCCTTACCATGATTAACATGTTGCAGCTCTGTAACACGCACTTGATAAGTATGATCAGAAAGCACCATCTCGATGTCTTGCGTATTCACCACTGCCTCCAAGGTAAATGGCATCGGTTGTCCAGTTACTTCAAGCCATGTTTTCCTAATATCCCTACCAATCATTGATCTGGTTAGCTGAGGAAATACCTTGCTACAGGCTTGGTTAAACTCTATTAATCGAGCAGATTCATCTAAGACAATAACCCCATCATTGATACTATGAAATATTGCATCCTTGGCAACAGGCATCACCCTAAATAACCGTGAGGAATTAATAGACCATAAATATAAAAATGAAGAAGCCCATAATACCATAGGGACAGGATCAACTCCTTGAGGTGTTAAGCCCAATAAATAGATGAATGCTGTTATCATAGGAATAAGTTGACCACACATTAAGGCAATTAATTGTTGCCGGTAGGCCTTAGTAGTCTCTTTCCAATGGATTAATACTAATAAAAAAGATACGAACATACAGCCAAAAGTAAAGATGCCATGAATGATATACCATATGCCAATTTCCTGATGAACATAAGGTGCCCCTAATATAGGATCTATTTCAAATACTCTATAATGAAAATGGTGTATATCATTTGTAGCAACCATGATTAAGCTAATAAATGGAATGGCAAGAAGAGCCATTATCTTTTTCCTTGTCAGATGAAAGCCTAGGTATTGCATGATAAACAATAATCCGAGAGGCGTTGAAAAAGCCATACCTACATATTGGATGGTCGTCCAAACCTTTATGGCACTTAATGTTGTAGCGATTAAACCAAAAGCAGAGGCAAAACAATATACCGCAATTAATGCGGTATAACTAATAAACAATTGAGCAATTTTTGTATAATTGTAGCGTTTTAGAAATACGTATAAACATAAATACAAATTTAGTACACCTGATGTGCAGCTAAGAGTAATGAAAGCAGTCAATTGCGAATTCATGTCTATGTACCTCTTTATATTTTTAATTTTAATGTAGCATACATATAAAATTTTGTGGATTTATTTATCGATTAATTTTTTAAGGAGTAACGAATATGATCAATAAGGATAACTCAGAAATCATTTTCTTTTCTGATCCAGTTGAAAATCTAACCCACCCCTTTTATAAGAAACAAATTGTATTCACAGGCGCCCTTTCTACCATGACACGATCCGAAGCCTCCAAACAAGTAAAAGCATATGGAGGGTATTTACAGGGAGCTGTTACACAACATACTGATTTCGTTGTGCTTGGTAATAAACGTAGGGGGATAAGCGCCAAGCAGCATAAAGCTGAGCAGCTAATCCGTGAGGGGCAAGACATTCAAATATTAATAGAAGATGATTTTTTATGGCTTATTTCGATCCCAAAGAAAGATGATAAGTAAAAAGAGTATGTAAGGTTGTTCTTCTTACATACTCTTTTAATTTTTTACTTTATCGGAACTGCAATAGGCTTTAATGTATATGGCTCTTTTATCAGTTCTAATGCCCCTGTACTATCCTTAATTTTGTATACACCTACTACAGGGGTAATCATAATCGAGGTAGCTTGTTCATCAAATTTATTTGCAACAATACGAGGAAAATTTTCACGCCCTTTGAAATCTGTATTATGACTAGTTCCTCTAAAATGAATGACATTATAATCATTCCCTAAATCATCTGTCACAATATAGTCAATGAGAACTCCTTGCCAAGCTTCATTTTCTTTTTCTACCAAGACTTCTTCGGAAAGGTAAAATGTTGTAGCGATAGGTGTTTTCGTTATTTTAAAAGCTTCAATTTTTATACCTTTTCCTTCTGTTTTCATACTATCCTTTTCCACCCTTATTGTTTCACTTTCAAGCTTCTCTAAAGCAAATTCAAATGCCCAGTCCCCTGCTACTGAATTATTTACATTATTTAAATCAACAATTTGATTTCCTTGAAAATTAATGTGAACTTCCTTGGGCTTAGAGCCTCTAATGAGTTCAAAAATATACAATACTGCATACTCATTGCTGTTTATCTTTTGAACCATATAATTTGTTGAATAGCCTCCATATCGATACCTATTTCCAAATTCCTTAGCAGTTAGTTCACGATTGTCACCATATAAAACTGGCCTTTCTCCTAAATCCTTTTCACTTTTAATAGTGTAAGCAATAGTAATATTTTCGCCATCATATACAGCATCTGTGACAGTGACTTCAACTTCATTACTTTCTTGGCTCACTCCGACACTTGTAGAATACTGATCATAATTGTTAAATACATACCTTTCATCATCAATAAACAATTCGAATATACTTCCGATAAACGGTAAATTTGCAGCAAATGTAGGAAACGTATAACCAAGTGTCATACTGGATGCAATAAAAAAAGTAGCTGCAACAATAAAATTTTTAATGAAATGCCTTTTCTTTTTGACCATCATGACATTTCTTTTCACTCTCTCTTTTTCAAGCGAGCTCACTTCCATCGGCTCTATATTTATATCAAGATTTAAATCATTAAATTGTTTATATAGCTTTTTCATGTCATACTTCCCCCCAAACGAATTTGCTGTAATCGTTTTTTCCCACGATATAATCGATTATCAATAGCGGCTTTTGTTAAACCACAATGAATAGCAATTTCTTCGTTTTTCATATTTAAAAAGTATTTCATCGTAAAAATATCACGGTCTAATTGCTCTAATTGCGTCATCATGATGAGCACTTCCTCCGTTGTTGTCTTGATTAAGTATTCCTCTTCAGCCGATATTGCGGCTTCACCTGTTTCATTTAGCTCATAAAAATATGGAGTTTTAGACAACCTTCTTTGTTTCGAAATGGCTTTAAACTTTGCTATCGTGCAAATCTATCTTCTAAAATCCTCTTTATCGCCTCTAAATTGTTTAGCATTTTCATAAGCCCCTAGAAATGTATCACTAATACATTCCTCTATTATTTGAGGATCATTATAGGATTTTAGAGCATTATAAATAATCGCTTTGATAATCCCCATATATTCATCAATGACATATTGAAGTGCTTCTTCTCGTTTTTTCTTAAGATGTTTTATAAAATTTTCATCTGTTACCCTCATGCAAACACCCTTTCTTCCACAAACATAAAGGATCCTTTATATAAAACATCGCTCAATCTTAAATTTCTTCTCATATTACTCAAAAATATTTATAATTTCAATTTTTTAACAAATATAAAAGGCTAAATCTCAATTGATTTAGCCTTTTTAATGTTTATAGTATAGATTTTAACCAATAGCATTGGGACGAAAACTATTTGTTTACCTTAGGTGCTGGATAATCAAAGCCCTTTGTATCCACCTCTACCTTTTTCATCTGCTGATCTTCTAGTGGTTTATTTGTAGCATCTCGCTCTGCTCCAACAATGGCATCAACTGTTTCCATACCTGCAATCACCTTGCCAAAAGCAGCATATTTTCCATCAAGATGTGATGCTTCCTTTACCATAATGAAAAATTGTGAGCCCGCTGAGTTTGGATCATCTGAACGAGCCATCGAAATAACACCACGTTCATGCTTCATATTATTTTCAAATCCATTTGAGGTAAACTCACCATCAATCGAATAATCAGGTCCTCCAGTACCATTCCCTTTAGGATCTCCACCCTGAATCATAAAATCAGGAATAACTCGATGGAAAATAAGACCATCATAGAATCCATCTTTTACTAAAGCAATAAAGTTAGCTACTGTATTTGGTGCTACAGTAGGCTCCAATTCAATAACAATTTTTTCATCATTGCTCATCGTAATCGTCACAATTGGATTTTCCTTCACTTTTGACGCATAATCCATTGTTTCTTGTGTTTCTTTAGCTGTTTTTCCCTCAGTTTTCTCACTATCCTTAGCTGTACCACAGCCTGTCAAAACAACAATAATGGCTAGCGTAGATAGCATAAAAAACAAACCTTTATTACGTACGAACATATCCTTTTCAACTCCTCTTGTTAAGCATCAATTTATTATAAAACTATCCAAACTGTAGGACAATCCAAGAGAGACAATGACAGAATATTCCTGTCATTGTCTCTTTTTATTTCTACTATATTAATTTCGTAGGTTGCTATTAATTCACATTATTTCAATAAATCATAATTCCCTTGTCTAATACAGATTGATTTTGTACCTGATTCCCTAAAATATATAGTTTTTTTAAGTTGGGCAAATTCACTAAGGGTTCTACATTCGAAATAGCATTATTTTCTAAATGAAGCACCTCTATTTGTTGCCAATTTCCCAAGAAATTTAACGATTGTAGTGAACTATCTTGTAAAGTGAATGAACGTAAATTTGTAAAGCCAGCAAAGTAAGGCATGATCTTATCTACTTCTTGCACCCATTCCCCATTACCAATTTGAATGGAAACATCATTTAAAGTTAAATGCTCCAGCACGTTGTTCGTAAATGGCTTGCTATTCACCTGAAAATTACATTCATTACAGTTTAACATTTTTACATGCTGCAAATTGAATAAGTCATTGGTTTCATAAAAGAGGGTCTCATTTAAATTGATTGTTTGCAAATGAGGTAGGTCATTTAATGAACGAATACCTGTAAGAATTCCATACTCCATGACTGTAAGCTGTTCTAGCTGTGGGTATTTCAGTAGTTCTGCACCATTCAATTGCGAATCCGATCCACTTATAGAAACCGTCAAATCTCTTAAAGCGGGTGCTTCTAGCTGTGGTAAAAATGAACTCTTCAGCTCTGCTTTTTTCAAATGGGGCGCTACAATCGATGAAATATCACCATGATAGCCAGTTAACGATAACTCCGTCAATGACGTTAGACTGTTAACCATATCCAACAATTCCACTTGACCAGGAGAAGCTAAACGTAGCTTTGTTAAAGATGACATATTTCTAAGTCTATCTAAATTGATGATATTCATGTTTTCAAGATCTAAAGATTGTAGTTTAGGCATATTTTGTATAAAATCAAGCGTTTTTAAATTTCTTACTGAGGTAAGTTTTAATTCTTGTAATTGAGTCAATGAGTATAGTGGGCTAAAATCTGTAGCTTCACTAATGTCTATTGCTAACGATTCTAGATTAGTTAGTGTAGACAGCCACTTTAAATCATTAATTGATTTTAAGGAAAGTGATTTCAGCGATAATTTATTTAGAATCTGAAAATCTGTCACCTCTTCAGCCACATAAGATAGTTCTAGAGATTGAAGATTGGGGAACTCTAATAATAAAGCAAGTTCATCATTACTTCTAATTTGGATAGAGAGCTCTTTAACATTAGACTTATCACTAAAATATCCTGCGATTTTACTAAATGATTCATTAAAACTACCTGTATAACTTTTTAAGTTTTCAAGATGTTGGAAGCTTACTTTTTCACTTTGTGATATTTCATAATCATTCATGAGCTTTAAAACCGTTAATCCAGTAAAGGCCTCAAAGTCCTTTTGTTCAATTTTTTGCGTATTTAATAATTTATCCATAATGATATAAGTAGAAATTTTAGCTTCCTTATTTGTAAAAGGATCTTCTAGACTATAATCAAAATGCCATTGATCGTCAGAATAGTAGGCAGCCAAATATCGAATACTTGCAATCTCTTCTTTTGCTGGCATCGTCCCACCTTTATCAAAAATATCTTTTAAAAAGAACAGAAGAACTTCACTTTCAGGCATTGTTCGAACGGATAGTTCTTCACGGTTTCCATCCTCTATTTGATTACTACTTAAAAGAAAATACCCAAGGAATACACACATCATGACAATTGGTATCATAAAGAGCAGCTTTAAATTTGTTTTTGGACGGGATGTTGTATGAGGAGAAGCTGTTCCATAATAATTATTAATCGTTTGATCAACATAATAAATTTTATTCTCTTTCAACATGATTTCCGTATCACAAAAAGGACATTTGAATGTTTGCTCTTCTTTATATTCAATTTTCCCATTACAATTTGGACAATTTAATTTAATAAATTCCACTGGCAGCCCCCCAGCACTATTTTTCCATTAAGCTTAGTTGTCTAAAAAATAAATGTCAATATTTACGAAGTATAGGCAAGCAATCTAAAACTAAATTTTAAGTGTCTAGCCAGCTGTTTGAATTCTTTTATAACAGCAGAATTTAATAAATCTAACTAAATTTACAATAATCCTATACTTGGGTTATTAAAGTTTGCCCAGGCTATATCACTGTTAATGTACCTAACCATTCTATAGGCTACTGGCTTAAAACCGCACTTAGGCCAAAATGCCGATGCAGCAAGATTAGTTATTCTCCAATCTGTAATGATATTCTCATAGCCCGCCTCTTTCATCCTTCTACAGCCTTCATTCATCAACTTTTTTCCCACACCTCTTCCCATTTGAGAAGCGTAAGTACCTGCAATCGTTAGCTCTATTGCATGCTCAGGTGTCATCAAATCTGAATGTATAGGATAATATTTTTGAAATCCTAATTCCTGCCCATCCTTTACTGCAACGAAACATGTATCATCATTCTCCTCTACTATACTTTTATATGAGTCTTTTATGCTCATGACAACCTCAGGGAATACAGGCTCAAATGTAGGTGCGGAATTTTGATACGATTGAATGATCCTAGACATTTTCCCCATCATTTCACTATCCATTTTATTTGCAACCCTAATCTCTGCATTACATGTATTTTCAAATGGTTTATAATCTCCAATGTTCATGACCCCATGTACTTGTTGTATAGAAAAGCTTAATCGTTGGTAGGCATCATAGTAAGCCTGATTTCCAAGAGGAATTATCGTGTAATGCATAAAGCAACCTTGCTCTAGCCATACCACTGAAATCTCTGCATATAATTTTCTAATAAGCTCAGCGGATTGATCCTTTCTGATTGCCAACCCTTCATATGGTACCCATACATGTCTGCCTCTTAGAGAGTCATTCTTGATGACTCCGATTAAATATCCTACTAGGTCATCTTTAATAAATGCTCCAATCCCCTTAATAGTATTATGAGCAAATAAGTTTTCAAGCATATTTGTTATATGTTCAGCATTAAGACAGCTGTTGTTTAGAAATGGATATACTTCACCCTCAAGGCTCTGTCTATTTTCGAGTAATTCAGCCATTGTGGGTACATCATTCACACCGATTGTTTTATATTTATATTTTCCCACTTCAACTCTCCCCCTAAATTTCTACATTATATTACATATTATATCATTATGGATAATACAGGATTTTGTTGGATATTTTTAATTACTTTCTAATCTAAGAGCGCCAAAGTCTAATTACAATGATGCATTTCTATCCTTAAGCTAAGCCAATTAACTATGTAGAAATAAAGTAAATATGATATCTTTTTGCAAGGTAGTATTTTGGAAAGAGAGGATTTTTAGCAATGAATCAAAAAAATTTCTGGCTTGATTTACCACGGCCATTCTTCATTTTAGCTCCAATGGAGGATGTGACAGATGTTGTATTTCGTCATGTCATTCAGGAAGCAGGGAGACCCGATGTATATTTTACGGAATTCACCAATACGACAAGCTATTGTCATCCAGATGGGTTAGATAATGTACGTAACCGCTTAGCTTTCACAGAAGATGAACAGCCTATTGTTGCACATATTTGGGGAGACAACCCTGAACATTTTCGTCAAATGAGTATTGGTATGAAGGAATTAGGCTTTAAGGGAATTGATATTAATATGGGTTGCCCAGTTGATAATGTAGCAGAAAGAGGTAAAGGAGCTGGATTAATTCTTCATCCTGACCTAGCCGCAGATATTATTCAAGCAGCCAAAGCAGGAGGCTTACCCGTCAGTGTCAAAACAAGACTTGGCTTTACGGTTGTAGCAGAATGGCGTGAGTGGCTTACACATATTTTAAAACAGGATATCGCCAATCTTTCTATTCATCTCCGTACAAGGGAAGAGATGAGCAAGGTCGCTGCACATTGGGAATTAATTGGAGATATCAAAAAACTACGTGATGAAGTTGCTCCCCACACATTACTGACGATCAACGGTGATATTCCTGATCGTTTAACAGGTCTAAAACTAGTTGAGCAATACGGTATCGATGGTGTAATGATTGGGCGCGGGGTGTTTTCAAACCCATTTGCCTTTGAAAAGGAACCTAAAGAGCATAGTGCCAAAGAATACCTTAATTTACTATACTTACACCTTAACCTTCATGACCACTATTCCAAGGAATTCGAAACACGTTCATTTAAAGCATTACAACGTTTCTTTAAAATATATGTACGTGGCTTCAAAGGGGCTAGTCAATTGAGAGTTCAATTACTGGGTGCACATTCTACGGATGAAGTCCGTGAATTACTAGCTACGTATATTGCCCACGAACTAAAGGAGAAAAAATAAGAGGAGATTGGCTATCGCCACTCTCCTTTTTATTTGCTTTTACTTGTAATCATTTATTGGGCCTTTATCCATTAGAACTTCTACCATATTAGAAGAGCCCATCTTCAGCTTAGGTCTACGTTCAGAATTTGGTTCACTATAAAGCTCTAATGGGCTGATAATCACACCATCTGGAGTATTATGAAGTATTCCAGGTACACAGGAATAAATTCTATCATTATTATTAGCATTTTTAGCAAAAATAGTAACGGAGGTTCCATTATGATTATCTATACTCATAGACACCTTATATCTGTAGAATGAGCCTGTGCCATTTGATTGGGCGGAATAAACCACAGGAACAACAGCTAAAACATTATTATTTAATCTCAATTTGATTACTTCAGTTTTTGTTGAACCAGCATCTCTCCCAACATCCCCCATGTGTTCGACTACCCCGTTGTGAAAACTCCTAAGTGGAGGTGTATTTTTCGCCCCAAACATAGCTACATCGATCTGCTGACCATCCTTTGTATAGACTAAAGCATATATATCGTAGTCAGTACCAGTTTGCCATGATACCGTAGCAGTAATTTCAGGCGTTTTATCAATGATAACTGGCTTTTGACCTTTGGTGAGACTGACATTCCCTTTTACCTTTTCAAGATTTATCTGTGATAACATGCTTTGTCTATTTGTACTTTCTGGAACATTTAATGATTGATCAGGTTCTATCAGCATTTGTTTTTTTATAGTTGTTGATTTAGAAAACTTGTTTTGTTCTTCAGGTTCAACCTCAACACCGTAATTTTTACATAACCCCTCTAACCCAGAATCAAATCCCTGCCAAATAGATCTCACCTTTGTCTGACTACTTCTTAGATATAATTCTAATACTACGATTCCATTTTCATTTGCAAAATTAGCTGGTGCTAAATTGATAATATTGTTATCAGTACATATTTCTGCCTTTAAATTTTTCACATTTGAAAAACCTTGGCTATTATCTTCTGTAAGTGTTATAGCTATTTTAGTAATACCTTCAGGGATTTTACTCATGTCAAAATTCATTTTATGTATTTTTATATTCCCTACAATCTCAGATGGTATCAGGGTAGCTGCACCAGATAAGCTAGTTGGTTGATTATAAAATATAATGCCGCTATCTCCTTGTACCTTGTTTACATCCGTTAAAAGGAATGCAGTTAACGAAATATCGATCGAATTAGACATTTCGTAGCTAATAGTAACACTACCTTTTTGGGAACTTATAACTGTATTTGCTCCCATCTGAAGGAATTGAATCATGTGAATCCCCCTTATCCCCTTATTATGTATAGATATCAAATTGATAAAATTGTAAAGTTAATCTTCCAATTAAAAAATTCGAGTAATATTTACAAAATCCTTCTTTAGAGGAAAATAACCGGAAACAAACACTGTTATTTACAGAAAACCAATCTAATTTCTCATAAATGCATTTTATGATATGATGTTTAAATTGTGTGTCTACTAAGTAGCACAGTTACATTCTTCAAAGAAAGAGGTATTTATGCATCATACACAGTTATCCAAGCGACATTGGTTACTTATCTTAACACTTGCATTATTAACATTTGTTCTTGGGACAAGCGAATTTGTTATTGTCGGGATCTTAACTGATATTTCTTCAAGCCTTCATATGACAAATGCAAAAGCAGGCACACTCGTTTCTGCGTTCGCTATCACATTTGCCATCGCTACACCACTCGTGATGTCAGCAACAAGCCATTTTCCAAAGCGTAAATGGATGTTGTTTTTGATAGGTTCCTTCATTGCCTTAAATGCTCTGTGTGTAATTTCAACGAGCTATATTATGCTCCTTATACTTCGGGTTATGACCGCGATTGTAACAGGTGTATTGATCTCTCTAGCCATGATTGTTGCAAGCGAAACCATGCCGATTAATAAACGCGGCCTTGCTATATCATTTGTTTTCGGTGGTTTTACACTGGCCAATGTAGTTGGAGTACCCATTGGAATTGTAATCGCTGAATGGTACGGCTGGAATGCCACTTTTATGTTAACCACTCTTCTCGGAGGGTTGGCGTTTGCGGCATCTTTTTTTGTCTTACCTACTCGACTCAGCCAAGTACGAAGCTCAATACGGGATCAATTTTCTTTAATAATTCAGCCTCGAATTTTAATTGCCTTTTTCATTCCTGCTCTCGGGTTTGGTGCAACCTATGCAGTCTTTACGTACCTTGTTCCTATTTTAAAGGGAATGGGTGCACCAAATAATTCTATAAGTTTAATCTTATTCGGCTACGGCTTTCTTTCGATTTTCAGCAACATTCTTGCCGGTAAAATTGCCACTCACAATGCCATCGGCCGACTTCGGTTTGTCTTTCTCGCACAAGCTATTGTATTGACAAGCTTATTTTGGACAACAAACCATTTTACTTTAGGATTAGCGAACATCGGACTAATGTCACTAATGGCCATCCTCTTAACAACATCTACTCAACTTTATTTAATAGATTTGGCCGAAATTTATAAACCAGATGCTAAAGGACTCGCTGCTTCTCTTATGCCCGTGGCAAGTAACGTAGGCATCGCTTTTGGGTCTGCATTAGGCGGCATTGTATATCATCAAGGAAATTTGATGAATGTCACATGGGTCGGTGGTATAGTTGCCGTCAGTGCAAGTCTACTAACTTTCTTTAGTTATCATTTAGACCTTAAACAAAAGAAAACAGCATAAAAAATGCAAGAGGTACATTAGAAAGAATATAAATCAAACAGACCCATTCGAATAAAGCGAATGGGCCTGTTTTTAAAAAGCTTACTTGTGATCCGTATCTTCATAATAAGGAATAATTATTCTGGAATAATATATTTTTCTTTCATTGGCCCAACTTTATTTAAAATAATTGCGCCAATCATTTGTATAATCGTCTTCACAATAATTTGCCCCAAGATGGCGGCAGGTACCGCTTCCCATGGCAATATATTGGCACCAAGTGGACTTAAGCCGATTACTACGAAAATTGCAGAATCTAGAAATCCTCCAACAAGACCACTGTAGAACACACGCCAAGCCATTGGTAATTTTAATCGAGTATAAATTTCAGTATCAGCCGTTTCAGCGACAACAAATGATAGTGCTGAGGCTACCACAATTAAAAGTGTATCACCTAGTAGGAATGACACCACAGCTGATAAAATTAAAGCTGTAATAATAAATAAATACGTCTTTTTTCTACCATATTTATTTTGTACTAGATCCCGAAAAATAAAGGTTGCCCCAATTAAAAGCGTTCCCATTGGGACAATAAACATACCAAAATGTAAAGGTGCAAATGCTGCCGTTACCACATTAGCAATAACAATAGATAATAAATAAAATAATATTCTCAAACTATTACTCCTCAAGTAAATTTAATTTTTGTAAGAGCACCCTACACGCCTCTTTTATTTCCCCACACAAGGGCATGTAACTGTGGCAGTACTTTAACATCTCTTAAATCCTCATCCTTCATTACTCTATCAATCAGTGCACGATATTTATCCAATAAATTCATCATTAATTGTGAATTATCAGTTGCCGTGAGATCATCATTACCGACTTGAAGATAAAAAGGAATCATGGGATATCGATGGTGAATTTGTTTAGCATAATCGTAATCCTCTTGATTAAAAACGACTATTTTGAGGGATACATGGTGATTGCTGTTCCGATCTTTAAGTTTTTCGAAGATATAAGAGAGCACCGAGTAGTCTGTGGTCATTCCAGAACTAGGTGGCTTTGGTGAAATTGTCAGTTCATCAATTTCATACATCCACTTTTGCCACCTACTCCCCTGTGTTTCTACCCCGATTTTTATGTCATTTTCTTTTAAAATGGCAATAAGCTCTGCTAAATTCGGATTGAGTGCAGGATTGCCGCCTGAAATTGTGACAAATGAAAAACCATTGCCCCCTAAACGTTTCAACTCAGACCAAATCTCTTCCGCTGTCATTTGGACAATAAGGTGCTTTCCACTGCCATCCCATGTAAACGATGAATCGCACCAAGAACAGGAATAATCGCAGCCCGCAGTTCTTACAAACATTGTCTTCTGGCCAACGACCATACCCTCTCCTTGAATCGTTGGCCCAAAAATCTCGATAACAGGTACTTTACTCAACTTCCATCCACTCCCTTCTAGCTTCTGCATAGCTTGTTGGAGTCTCGTAAAGCCTGATAAACTCTACACGTACACCGTTATATCCTTCATCACGCAAGGCCTCAGTCAACTTTTCGTAAATCCAAACAACAATATTCTCTGCCGTCGTATTCATGAGTGGAAGCGTTTCATTTAAATAACGGTGATCCAAATGAATCTCTATTTTTTGTTTCCATATTTCTTTTATATCGCCGAAATCGATCATCAAACCACGTTCATCAGTGTAGCCACTCAGTCCTAATATAGCTCGATAGGTATGCCCGTGTAGATTTTTACATTTCCCTTCATAATGATGTAGATGATGAGCAGCATCGAAGGTAAATTCTTTGCTTATAAGAACACGCTTTGCATGGTATTTCAATTGATTTCTTTGAATATCCACATCAATTCTCTGGAGTCTCTCAACGATTTTAAAATCTGACATGCCTTAAGACTCCTTCCTATAACTTAAATACTCATCAAGCCCTTTATTTCGCAATTTACATGCTGGGCATTCACCACATCCATCTGCTATGACACCGTTATAGCAAGTCAACGTTCTTTGTCGTACAAACTCAAGTGCCCCAAGCTGATCAGCTAATTCCCATGTTTGTGCCTTATTCAGCCACATCAAGGGTGTATCAATCACAAAGGAATCATCCATCGATAAATTTAACGTTACATTTAAGGATTTAATAAAGACATCTCGGCAATCCGGATATCCACTAAAATCAGTTTCACAAACACCTGTTACAATATGCTTTGCCCCTACTTGGCTCGCTAAAACGCCCGCAAATGAAAGAAAAAGGAGATTGCGGCCAGGCACAAAAGTCGATGGGAGCTCACCATTTTCTCCGTCCCTCACCTTTATGTCTTGTCGTGTCAATGCATTCGGAGCAAGTTGATTCAGGAGAGACATATCAAGTATGTGATGCTTGATACCAAGCTCCTCTGTTATCACCTTCGCACAGTCAATTTCAAGACGGTGCCTTTGACCATAATCGAAAGTTACTGCCTCAATCTCTTCAAAGCGTTCTTTTGCCCAGAACAAACAAGTTGTACTGTCCTGACCTCCACTAAATACTACAATTGCTTTTTCCTTTTTCATCTATATAGACTCCCTTATATCGAAAAAAACAGCACTCTAAGAAAAAGTGCTGCTTTCTTCTTAGTTTTTTTAAGAGGGTAGCTAAAAACCTCTGTCTTGCTTCATTTATCGATTATCAATTTTTTCTGGGTTAAGATCGTGGTTCATTAAACGATAATTGGCGATTTCTTCGTATTTAGTTCCTGGCTTCCCATAGTTACACCATGGATCAATCGAGATACCCCCACGTGGAGTAAATTTCCCCCAAACCTCTATATATCTTGGATCAAGTAATGCAATTAAATCATTCATAATGATATTAACGCAATCTTCATGGAAATCGCCGTGATTTCTAAAACTGAATAAATACAACTTTAGAGATTTACTTTCAACAATTTTTTTATCTGGGATATATGAAATGTACATCGTTGCAAAATCCGGCTGATTTGTAAGCGGACATAAACTAGTAAACTCTGGACAATTAAACTTAACAAAATAATCTCGATTAGCATGAAGATTATCCACTGCCTCTAATACCTCAGGTGCATAATCATAGGAATACTTTGTACCTTGATTACCTAATAGGGTCAAATCCTTTAATCCTTCTTCATGACTTCTGCCAGACATAAAAAAACCTCCTTGTAAAATGTTTCCCAACACTTTTCAAGAGAGGTATCACCAATCATTCTATTTAAAACATAAGTAAACAGATAAAAAAAGCCACGTCCGATATGGACATGGCATATTGTCATGTTTCCATAGTTTTTTATAGAGGGTATCAGCTATGAACCTCTCCCGTTCTAGTTCGGGCATTCTTTTCTTCAATATCGTACAAAAAATAATACAGGACGTCAAATAGATTTTTTATAAAACTCTTAAATGATAAAAAGTATGAATTACTGTAAGTCAATACTCATTTGAAAGTTCTACTTTTTTATTAAATTACTAGGAAAATAGAATTAATTCATTTTTGACAAAGTAATACTAATTATCAATATTTTGAGATTTTTCAATATTACGATATTCGAATTATCTCACCTGTGATAAATTGGAAATATCACACTAAACTGAAAAGTGTGATAATTAAGAGTGGAGGGAGAAATGAGATTTGAAAAAGTTTAAGTTTACGAAGTTTTTAAGTAGTATGATAGCTTTCGTTATGGTGCTTTTTCTATTGGTTCCATTATCGAGTGCTAATGCTGAAGATTCGAAACCATTCAAGCAGGATAGCCAAAGTGAAAGTATACTTCAATTAAAGGCGGCTATCGCTGAACAGCTAAGCTTGTCTAAAGATGGTCCAACTCTTCACGAAAGCTTACAAAATGTATCAGGCAATCAAGAAGTTGCAGTCATCGTACATTTATCTGAAAAGCCTGTGGCACTAGAGCAAGGAATGAGCCAATTGAAAGGCCAAAAGTTCTCTAATGCGCGAGCAAATGAAGTTCGATCAAATGTAAAATCTCAACAAGCACAAGTTAAGAAAGAATTAGCTACTAAAAATGTTCAAATGACTCAAGGCTACACATTTGATACTGTTTTAAACGGTTTTGCAGCAACTGTGAAAGCAAATGATCTCCCAAAGCTGCTTTCAATAGAAGGAATAACATTAATTGAACCTGATGCAATTGTTTACGCATCTGAAGATAATACAATGAAATCATCAGAACTGATTAAGGAAGATCAATTAGAGGCTCAAATGAATACAAGTATTTCTTTCCTCGGCATCGAACAGCTTTGGAATGAAGGAATTGAAGGACAAGGTATAAAGGTAGCAGTATTAGATACTGGTATTGACACAGATCACCCTGAGTTCGCCGGAATTTACAAGGGTGGGAAAAACTTCATTCCAAATTCATCAACTTACACAAAGCCTCGGGCAGATGACGATGCATCGGAAACCTTGCCTTCTGAGCGTCCTGCTGGAACACCTGAATTTAATGAAAAGGGAAGCTCGTTCTATACTTCTCACGGTACCCATGTTGCTGGAACCATTGCAGCAATTGGAGCTAACAATTTCGGCATTAAAGGAATTGCTCCAAAAGTAGACCTTTATGCTTACCGTGTTCTTGGTGCATATGGAAGTGGGGCTACATCTGGTATTGTTAAAGCAATTGAAACGGCTGTAACAGAAAAAATGGACATAATCAACCTTTCTCTTGGTGGGGGGGCTAACTCTGAAACGGACGCTGGTTCATTTGCTATTAATAATGCAATGATGGCTGGAACAATCGGAGTAATTGCAACAGGGAACTCCGGCCCAAATCGAGGAACAATGGGCACGCCTGCAACCGCTCGTTTAGGAATTGCTGTGGGTAACACAACAAATCCAGAAACAATGTATAACGGTGAAGTGAATGTTACAGTTGGTGACTACAACTTAACAAAACAGCTCCCATTAATGGGAACAACTTTTGGAAGGGATTTAGCAACACAGCTTCAAGGAGAATTTGACCTAGTTGCTATTCCTGGAAACGGAGAAGTAAAAGACTATGAGGGAATTGATGTAGAAGGTAAAGTGGCATTAATCTCTCGTGGCAGTATCGCATTTGTTGATAAAATTGCGAATGCAAAGGCAAATGGAGCAGTCGCCACAATTATTCATAACTTTGCTGGTGGAACAAATGCACCTAATATTTCAGGTACATTCCTGGGTGATTCCTTTGCTTTTCTACCAACATTTGATATGTCCCAAACGGATGGCAATGCAATTCGTGCTGCATTAGCCGGTGGAACTGGAAAAGTTAGCTTTAGTCAATTTACTTCCACAAAGACACTGGGAGATGAAGTAAACGATTCAAGCTCCCGTGGCCCATCTACGCCAAACTTTGATATTAAACCAGATGTAAGTGCACCTGGAACAAACATTATGTCAACGATTCCAATGTATAAAAAGGACTTCCCTAATGCAGATTATGCAGAGGCATATGATCGTAAAACAGGAACTTCTATGGCAACACCGCATATTACAGGTATTGTTGCATTACTTAAACAAGCAAATCCTGATTGGAATGCGTTCGACATAAAAGTGGCGCTTTCTAATACAGCAAAGGTTTTAGATAAAACAAAATACGATGTGTTCTCTCAAGGTGCAGGTCGTGTAAATGCTTATGCTGCAGCACATCCAGAAATTCTTGCCTATGCATTGGATAGTGCAATTTTAGATGGAACAGGAGCTGTTTCAGAAAACTTAAAAGGGACAGTTACTTTTGGTCCACAATCACTTAAAGACCAGGATATTTCCGTAACGAAACAAGTTTTAGTAAAAGATATAAAGGGGCACGGCGGTAATTATAATGTATCAATTGATGTGACAAAATCATTTGGTGATGCAACTGTTACAGTCGACCAGCCAACATTTAATCTAGTTGGTGAGCAAGTGTTAAATCTTACATTAACGGCTTCACAAGCTACAGCTCCAAACGGCTCGGAAATACTGGGGTATATTCACATCAGCGGTGGTGCTACAGAAATTTCATTGCCATTCGCAGCTGACTTTGGAAGCGAGGCAGTAACTGAAATTAAAGATTTAAAGATTACAGAAACAGACCTCTCCTTTAATGGAGATGGCGTGAAAGATTCAGCTGTACTTTCATTTACATTAACTGGCGATGTAACAACTAACTATATCGAGCTATGGGATATTATGAATCCTCAAGGTGGAGAATATGGTGATGGCTACATCGGTTATCTACATGCAGGTACTGCGCTAGGAAAAGGCTCTTATACGCTGAATATCGCTGGGCAATACAAACCATGGGGAACAGAACCTGCCACAACAATTCCAGATGGTCTCTATACTATTGACTTTACTGGTCTTGCGGCATCAGGGGTAGTTTCCGATTATGTTGGACCAATTATCGTGAAAACAACTAAACCAGAAATTACTGGTTCAGTAGCTGAAGGTGTCGCTACAGGAAAGGTAACAGATAAGTATATCGACTACAATGAAGAGTTATATTTATATGGTTTAAACTACAATTTAAATGATAAATTAAAAGCTTCCTATATTGCGACTGTGAATGGCGAAATACAAGCGCCAGTTCCTTTTGAATTAAATCAAGACGGTAGCTTCACATTCCCAGTAACAACAGAAACTAATGCTGTATCAGTAAAAATTGAAGACGCTGCAGGGAATGTTGGTGAAGCACTAATATTTGAAAAAGATGTAGTTGAACCAAAAGTAACACTTTCTGTCAATCCAACTGAGCTAGACCTAACAGCTGGGGAATCTGCACAACTTACGGTAACAGAGACATCTACTCCTCCAGAAGGTGAAGCAACAGAGGAAGATGTAACTTCAAAAGCAACTTATGTTGTGGGAGATGAAAATGTTGCAACAATAGCAAATGGATTAGTAACTGCTGTAGGTGAGGGCACGACTACGATTACTATTTCATATGGTGATCATGAAGTTACGGTAAATGTTACAGTAAAAGCACCTGTTGTAGAAACACCAATCGTAACACTAGAAATTGACCAAGCTCAGGTTGAAACTAGAATAGGTAAAGAGGTTATGGTTAAGATTACTGAAGTAACTACTTTTGAGGGTAGAACAACAGAAAAAGATGTTACTACTCTTGCAACCTACGAAGTAGCAAATGATAAAATAGCTACTGTAAAAGCAGGGGCTGTAAAAGGTAAAGGTCAAGGTACTACGACAATTACAGCAACGTATGGTGACCACACATTAACATTTGATGTATTGGTTGAAAAGCCGAGCAATGGTAATGGCAACGGCAATGGTAACGGCAATGGTAACGGCAACGGCAACGGCAACGGCAACGGCAATGGTAACGGCAACGGCAACGGCAACGGCAACGGTAATGGTAATGGTAATGGTAATGGTAATGGTAATAATGAAGTTACCGAAGTTGAGTTATAATTAAATAAGTACAGTTCCAGCAAAAAGAGAAATTGCGCTTTGCAATTTCTCCTTTTGCTATTTAAATTTCACTTACTCATGATAAGGTTGGCTGTAACGAGTCTATGTGCAGTTTTTCTGTACAAGCTTTATCTAGTAATCGAATATTTAATGCAAAACCATAAAAGATCCTAACATTACCGTTCAGAACCTTTTAGTTTTATTTAAGCATCGTTGCAGTTAAAAATTCTCGTGTTCTCTCCTCTTTTGGATGATTGAAAAATTGTTCAGGTGTGCCGCGTTCAATAATTCTCCCATCATGCATATAGACAATCCAATCAGCTACCTCTTTTGCGAATCCCATTTCATGGGTTACAACAACCATAGTCATTCCTTCTTCAGCCAAATCTTTCATGGTTGTTAAAACCTCTCCCACAAGCTCAGGATCGAGTGCCGATGTTGGCTCATCGAAAAGCATAATGTCTGGTTCCATCGCAAGTGCTCTAGCAATCGCCACCCGTTGCTTTTGCCCCCCTGATAGTTTACTAGGATAGACATCCGACTTATCCTCCAAACCTACTTTTTTCAGTAATTGTTTTGCTTTGATGATAGCTTTTTCTTTGTCTACACCCTTTACCATAACAGGTGCTTCAATAATATTTTCTAAAACCGTTTTATGTGGGAATAAGTTGAAATTTTGAAACACCATCCCAACCTTTTCTCTAATCTTGTTAAGATCATCTGTCCGTGGATTGACTTCATTTCCCTCAATTATAATATTGCCATTATCTTTTCTTTCTAAAAAGTTCAAGCAGCGAAGGAGGGTGCTTTTCCCTGACCCACTCGATCCTATTAGACAAACAACATCGCTCTCGTAGACTGTCATGTCGATATTTTTCAATACATGTAAGTCTCCAAACGATTTATTCAATTGACTTATTTTAATCATTTCCTTAGTGTCCAATTTTTTCAGCTCCTATCTGTCGCTTACTGCTAATTTTAATTCAGTTCGGTTCACTACAAATGTCATCAACGCTACCAGCAATAAATAGTAGACTGCTACAATGAGTAAGTAGGTCATTTCATCGAAATTATTCGACCCAAGTGTTGTCGCCACATTAAACAGCTCATTCATGGAGATAAATGCGGCTAACGAAGAATCTTTTAAACTGATGATAAATTGATTGCCTAAAGGCGGCAATGCTCTACGGAATGCCTGTGGGAGAATAATCCTTCTTAATGTCAGTGTCTTTGTCATTCCCAAAGAGCGTCCTGCTTCAAATTGGCCATTATCGACTGACTGAATTGCTCCCCGAAGGATTTCAGAAATATAAGCTCCATTATGTAGCGCTAGAGCAAGGGAAGCAGCCCAAAAATCAGGGAGAAGGAAAATCCCGCTAATTCCGAAGTAGAGGATAAATATTTGAACAATCAGTGGTGTTCCTCGAACCAAATAGACATATATATCTGAAATAAGTTCTAAAATTTTTATATTAGAAATTTTTAATAAGGCAAAGACTAGTCCGATGATGATTCCCAGTAAGATAGAAACCACCGTCAGCTCTAATGTTAAAAGCATAGCTTTAAAGAATACACCTTTTGTTTCCATTAGTATTTGAAAAAAATGCGAAAAACTTGGCAAAGTACTACTTCCTTTCTTTTATAGCATTGGTTTATTCTGATTTTTCGGTAATGTCCTCACCAAAATATTTGATACTGATTTGAGTCAATGTTCCATTTTCCCGAAGTTGTTCCAAAGATTCATTAACTCGCTTCAATAGCTTTGGATTATCCTGAGGCAACACAATCGCTTGTTCACTGCGATTAATTAATTGCTGTCCTTTAATCTTAAAACCTTCCTTTTCAGCAGTTTTTCCTGTAACAAAATCTGTAATTACTGCATCATGACGCCCACTACTCAACGCCTTTAATGCCGTAATATCGCTGTCATATGTTTTGATGTTGTCTGTATACTTGGAAGCTGTATCGGCATATGTTGATCCTTTTGCAACAGCTACTTCCTTTCCCTCTAAATCTTCGACAGTCCTAATTTTACTATCTGGTCTGGTGAAAATTTTCGGTCCTGAATAATAATAGGGGGTAGAGAAAGAAACATGTTTACTCCGCTGCGGGTTAATCGTGTGACTTGCAACGGCTGCATCCGCTCTTCCCGTTTTCACCCCTTCAACAATCCCTTTGAACTTGATTCGTTTCTGAACTGGCTCAAGGCCCATTTCCTTTGCAATCGCTTCACCAACCTCAATATCAAAGCCCGACATTGTAAGATCGTCATTTATATAACTAAATGGCTTAAATTCACCAGAAGTAGCAAAAACAAATTGATTTTTATTGATCAGTTCAGATCCATCTTCAAGCTTCTGTTTCTCTACACAACCAGATAAAAGGCAGACTACGATTGTGCTAAAGACCAATAGTAACTTTTTATTCAACAACATGTTGGCTATAACTCCTTTCTCTTTCGATTATTCCTACAATCCTTTCTTGCTATATAACTTGCTTATGATAGTTAATACCCAATCCACTCCCAATAAAACAAAAAAGTATCAGGCACTTTTAATAGTGCCTGATACTTTTTCTACAAATTTCGCGATATATAATTATCTTTCAGGTATTCTCTTTACCCTAAAATGCTGCTTTTTGAATGTATAAAACCTAGAAAACCGCACTTACTTATGATACGGTTCACCCTTCATAATCCTAAAACTACGGTAAATCTGCTCGACTAGTACAAGCTTCATGAGCTGGTGAGGAAGGGTCATCTTACCAAAAGATTGCTGCTCATCTGCACGCTTTAACACATCATCATGCAGACCAAGGGAGCCGCCGATGACGAAGGCGATTTTGCTTTTGCCGTAGGTCATGAGGGATTCCATATCGGCAGCCATTTGTTCGGAGGTTTTCATTTTGCCGTTGATGGCTAGGGCGATTACGTAGGCATCCGGACTGATTTTCGCTAGGATGCGTTCGCCCTCTTTTTTCTTGACGATATCCATTTCAGCTTCACTTAGCTGTTCAGGTGCCTTTTCATCTGGCACTTCAACCAAATCCATTTTTGCATAGCCGCCAAGACGTTTTACGTACTCATCGATCCCCATTTTTAAGTACTTTTCTTTTAGTTTGCCGACTGATACAATCGTTATATTCACACGTTATCCACCTTTACAATTCATTTACAAACAAATTATCCACAAAAGTTATCAACATATCCACAAGCACTCTCTATATATTGTGTAAAGTTATTTACTTGATACAATATATTCTGCTGCCTGTTCACAGTAGCTACACTTTGTGGATAACTTTTTATCCTCTTCGATTTTATCCATAATTGGGAACACTTTTTGCTCTGCTACAAACATGTCTAAAGCGTGATCTATATGGCTTTCACAGCTGTACTTTTCCATTTTTTGATGTCTCCTTATTTTCCGAAATTTCCACAAACTTATTCACAAATCAGTCTATGTTATCCACAATCTATTGTAACAAAGTAATAGCATGTATGGAAGAAGTGCCTTTTACTCCCGATTTACTGTGCGAAATTAGTATTCACAATTTTCTAGTTATCCACAATATTTCATAAAAGTATTTTCTCTATCCTCATAAATAAAAGCGATGGAGATTGATTAGATCCCCATCGCTTTTCATATTCTTTACAATGTATTACCGTTTGTTAATGTTAGTGATAGCTCGACTAATTTACCTTGACGGTACACTTTTAATGTTAGCTTATCACCAATTTTTTTGTCATTATATAAATGTTTGCGTAAATCAATAGTTGTTTCAATTTTTTGACCATCCATCTCTACAATAACATCGTATTGTTGAACCCCTGCTTTTGAGGCTGGTGAGTTATTCATGACATCTGTTACAACAACGCCTGTTGTCACCTCTGCAGGTAATTTTAATGTTTGTTGTTGATAGAATGATGGCACATCTGTTAAATCTGCAAGTGAAACTCCCATTGTTGGACGTTTCATTTCTCCATTTTTCTCTAGTTCCTCGATAATTGGAATAGCTGAATTAATTGGAATAGAGAACCCTAAACCTTCAACTGAGGATTCAGCAATTTTCATGGAGTTAATTCCTACTAATTCTCCAGCTAAGTTCACAAGTGCTCCACCACTATTCCCTGGGTTAATCGCAGCATCTGTTTGCAATACTTCTTGTTGCCAATCTTCTGTGCCATCACCATTTAAGTCTACCGGTACAGAACGGTCTTTACCAGAAACAACACCAGTTGTCACAGAACCATAGAAGTCTAAACCAAGTGGGTTACCAATGGCAATCACTGTTTCGCCTTGTTTTAATACATCTGAATTCCCGAATGTCGCAACTGTTTTAACATTTTTAGAGTTAATAGAAATAACTGCAAGGTCCGTCCAAACATCGTGACCCACTAATTGAGCTGGTTCTTTTGTTCCGTCTGGCATTGTGACCTCTAACTGCTTTGCCCCTTCAATAACATGGTTATTTGTGATGATAAAGGCTTTGTCACCTTCAATTTTATAAACGACACCTGAACCGCTTCCTGCCTCTTTTGTTGTCGTTGATGGTGGGCTCCAAAAACCTCCGCTTGTGACTTCTTGAATATTTGTGATACCAACAACTGCTTGTGAGGCTTTATCAACTGCAGTTGTCACATCTGTCGTTACTTCTGTAGCTACCTGATTAATTGTTGTGTTATTTTTTCCTGTATTACTTGTTGTTGTTCCAGGCATTTGATTGACAAGTCCCGGTAGCATAAGCCACACAAGTAAGGCACCTATAATGACACCGACCAGACCACTAAAGAAATAGCCGCCTTTACCTCCTCCACCTTTCTTTTTCATGCGCTTAGTCTGCATTTCTTGCTCCTCGCGCTCTAGTCTTTCTTGAAGAGGTGATTTCGGTACTTCATCATTTTTAAGGAAATCACTGTTTTTATCATCATCTTGGAAATAGCTCATGTTCGTCATCCTTTCCTTTGAGTGCTATCTAATTAGTTGTTACCCTAATCTTACGATTCAAACATTAAAATCAGATGAAAAACAAATAAAATAGGCATAAAAAAAGCTGCTCAATGCATTTTTTTATGCGTTGAACAGCTTCAAATTTTATCTAAATAGCCTATGATTAAACCGTCACCAATTTTGTTGGTTCTTCTGCATCCGTATCAAATAGATGAACATGCTCACCAACAAGGATGCCACAAGATTGTAAGGTTTGTGCGACACTCATACGTGCTAGCTCTTTCATATTATTATCTTTACTTAAATGTGAAAGATAAATATTGGTCGTCTTATCAAATACAACCTCACTCATTGCAATTGCTGCATCCTCATTAGATACATGTCCTACATCACTTAAAATACGACGTTTAATAGACCAAGGATAGCGTCCCATTTGTAGCATATTGACATCATGATTACTTTCAAAGACAAAAGAATCAGCGCCTCGAATAATTCCTTTCATACGATCACTGACATAGCCTGTATCTGTAATAATAACAAGCTTGCGATCATTTTCATGAAAAGTATAGAACATTGGATCTGCTGCATCGTGTGAAACAGCAAAGGATTCAACAGCTAAAGAACCAAAATGCTTCACTGTATCCATTTCAAATTCAAAACGTTGCTCTACAGGAATGTCCCCAATAAGCCCATCCATTGCCTGCCACGTTTTGGCGTTTGCGTAAATTGGTACATTATATTTCCGTGCCAGTACACCAATTCCTTTAATATGATCACTATGCTCATGTGTAACAAAGATACCACTGAGCTGCTTCATATTACGGTCGATTTTTGTAAATAACTGCTCCATCTTTTTCCCACTAAGACCCGCATCAACGATAAAAGCATGATCGTCATTCTCTACATAAATCGAATTCCCTGTACTGCCACTTGCTAAAACACTAAATCGCATTATTCAACTCCCCAGTCTTCTTCTTCGCTCTCTTGCTTGTCCTCCTGGATTTCGATGACTTTACCTTCTACTGCATTCACAAAGTACTCCTCTTTTGTCCCATCAGATAATTTCACTTGAACTTCCCATGTTGGCACCAATACCTGAGTACGTGTCAATTTAACAAGCGTTGAGTAACCTAGTTTCATTTGTGTAATGCGAGAATCTGGCTTGAGCGGTCCCTTTGCATACAAAGTTTGAATAATTTGAAGTGGAGGAATAACTGTTTCCTGCTGTTCCATTTCTTCAATATTATCAATCATTGTTTGCTCATACATTGTTACTTCGTTATTAGCATTCCATTTTATTTTTAATGAACCACTATAATAGAACATTCGATTGTTTGTCTTTTGGAAAAAAATTGCGACTCGTTCTTCGCGGTCTATTTTCCATAAAGCATAAGATGCACCTTCAATGATGTTTGCTAGAACAAAATCTGTAAAGCTTGCGTCATCACTTACATTACGTAATTTAACAGGCCTCATAAAAATAACACGAGCCTTTGTATTATTATCATCCTTAAATTTAACTTGCTGGTTACTATTATTAAATTCGGCTGGTGTGAATTTATGCACTTGAGCTGTCATATACGAAGCAGATTCAATATTATTTGGTAATGTGCCGTACGTAATATTATCATCCTTTAAACGAGCTTCTATTGTTCTTTCACCTGGTACCTCAATATCTTTTGCTTCATTATAGCGATTGACATAAAGTGAATACAAGAAGATGTTCAGTATTAAAAAAACGAATATAAAAATAGATTTTGTTCTATTCCAATCCATTTTTAACACCTCCTAATACTTCAGGAGTCAGTTTAGTCCATGTACCATTACGAATAACAAACCAACAAGGTTCAAATATAAATATATTCTGTTCTTGATTTTGTGTTAAATAATAGCCTAAGACGATTTCATCGATATCAGACAGAGGAATACTGTTAGCGCTTTTTAATCTCTCTGCGATTTCCGCACCTGATGCTAACTCTTTGATTTCTTTCTCCAATGATATATCCATATCCAATGAGAAGTATGGGCGCTTATAATGGAAAATTCGACTATCTCCCCAAATCGTTGTCATTCGTGTAATGACATGATTGCTATAGACAGGGAAACCTTGCAAATACATTTGATAATCTATTTGATTTTTATTGGTATTGGATGAAGCATAGCGGAAATCTGCGGTAAATCCTCCATGCTCATTAATAAATTCAAAGCTATCCTTTAAAAGCTTGGATGGCTCGACTCTAATACTACTTTCTGCAGCAGGATAAACATAGTTTAATGATTTAAGATTTGTTTCTAAGGTCATTAACGACATACCATCTGTATATTTTTCAGAGGATGCACTTTCCACATTTCGCTGCACAATATTTGGATCTGGGAATAATACATTTTTAAATAGTTCTGGCGTAATATCCTCAATAAAATACGTATATTTTACAGATTCAATATTACTGTTCGCCAAATAAAGAGATGTATAGCCTTCTCTTTCTACTTCTTTAAAAACCTCATATTTTTTGGCAGGCTCTATGACTTCCTGTATAAATTGATTCATGTTTGGCACACTGACATGTGAGCGGAATAATGATTGGTTATTACCACTAATGTAATACAACATCAATTCTTTGCTATTGTAATTACTCCAATCTATAATCATACGATTGAACGTTGTTTCTGGTAATTCCTTATCAGTGAACTGAAAGGTTGTGTTAAAAGCTGAAAAAGGAATCTCTCCTGTAAAAAATATTGTCATTCGATGATCTGCGCCAATAATTTGATTCACATAGTTTGCAGAAAGATTATTGTTTACAGACACCAAATCTAAAACATTCCAGCCTTTAAATACTTTCATCATGTCTTTCATAGCTGCATTAGAAACAGTGCCTGTAAACTCTTCTTCAGATCGGAAAATAGCCTTGTATGGTCGAATAATATCCTCCATATCCTTTTGCGGCTTAATTAAAATTTCCTCGCCCTCTGTTTTTTCAATATATTTATAATCAGGTGTATAGGTCCAAATTAAAAAAGTTAAAATCACACTCAGCATAACAAGTAGAAATAATACAACAGATTTAACTGGCTCTATATATTTCATTCCCACTCACCTGCCTCACCAAATTCATCTGCATCATATGGTAATGTGAAGAAAATTGTTGTACCCTGTCCTTCTTCACTTTCAGCCCAAATCTTACCGCCGTGTGCTTCAATCATTTCCCGCGCAATAGCTAGTCCCAAGCCTGTTCCTCCCATAGAACGAGCGCGTGCACGATCCACACGATAGAAGCGATCAAAAATACGGCCAACATTTTCTTTAGGAATACCCATGCCATCATCTGAAATCATGACTTTCAACATGTCATCCTGTCCCGTAAAGCCGAAGCGAATATTGCCACCATCTGGAGAATATTTAATAGCATTGGAAATGATATTATCAATAACTTGTGTGATTTTATCCGTATCAATTTCTACATAAAAGGAGGTTTCAGGGAATAATCGTTCAAAATGTACCTTGTCAGACTTAGACATTTCAAATCGGTCTATAATACGGTTAAAGAATGAATTAAATAAGACAATATCTTTATTCAACTCGTAATCTGAACTATCCATTCTTGATAACTGCAGTAAATCATTTACTAGACGAATCATACGCTCTGTTTCGGTTTGTGTCACATTTAAAAACGTAGGAGCAATATTTTCATCTTTCCATGCACCATCTGCAAGTGCCTCTAAATAACTACGCATTGTTGTTAATGGCGTTCTTAACTCATGTGAAACATTCGAGACGAATTCCCGACGATCCATTTCAATCTTTTCTTGCTCTGTTATATCGTGCAAAACAGTAATCAGACCATTAATAAAGCCTGTTTCTTTTTGAATAACAGAGAAATTAGCACGAAGTATATAGGGAGCATCTGCTGTACTGAAGTTTAAATTCACGGCATCATTCATATGAATTAAGTCTTCAAAACTATATTCCTGATCAATCCCCAATACAGAGGCGATAGGGCGCCCTAATGTAATATCTCTTGAAATATGCAGTAATTCCAATGCAGGGTCATTGATGAGAATAATACGTCCCTTACGATCTGTTGCAATTACACCATCTGTCATATTACTCAGAACTGAATCTAGCTTTCGACGTTCAGCTTCTGTGGTCGATTGTGCTTCCTGCAAACGGTTGGTTAGATGATTAAAGGTGATGGCTAGCTGGCCGATTTCATCTGTACCATATACACGTACCTTTCGAGAATAGTTCCCCTTCGCCATTGCCTGAGCCTGCTTTCGCATATCAGCAATAGGCTGTGTAATCGTTCTTGCCACAAGAATACCTAAGAAGATGGTAATGACCAAGGACATTGCCGTACCACCAAGGAAAATCTGATTAATATCATTCATTTGTTCAAAAACGGATTCAATATTGGCTTCAATATAGAGTACACCAATGATTTCATCATCTGGTCCTGCACCCGCACGAATGGGATTCGCTAAAACCCACACACGATTTCTCGTCTTATTGTCCAGCTTAATAATATCAAACAGTGTTTCGGCAGATATCGCTCGACGTACAAGGTCAGTATTAGAGCGCTGACCTATTAAATTCTGGTTTTCAAGCTCAGATGTTGCAAGTATTCTTTGTCTATCGTCAATAACACGAATTTCTAAAATATCGCCATTTGAAACATCCCTTAAACCAGTAGAAAACTCCATAACAATTGACTTTAGGCTCTCCTCTAGTTTAGGCATGCTTTCATCGCGTTCCTTTAAAATTTCCTCACGAAGACTATATTGCATCAAGTCAACTCGCTGAAAAATGGAATCTTGGAAGTTGCTCTTCAAATTTCTTTCTAATTCACGAGCGAAATAGATACCGATAATTTGTAAAGCAAGCAATATTAATAAAATATAAATCAGCACTAGTTTGACATGAATGGATTTAAAGAAGCTCACTTTCTGCATTCCTATTACTCCTGTTCAGGATTTCGTAAATAATAACCTACACCACGTCGTGTGACAATCCAAGCGGGATGACTAGGATTATCCTCAATTTTTTCACGTAAACGGCGAATTGTTACATCAACAGTTCGTACATCACCAAAGTAATCATAGCCCCATACTGTTTGTAGGAGGTGCTCCCGTGTCATTACTTGTCCAATATGTTTCCCTAAATAATGAAGTAACTCAAATTCTCGATGTGTCAATTCAATTGCTTCATCACGCTTCATTACTAAATAAGCATCTGGTTGAATAACAAGCGAACCTACGACAATCTCATTCGACTCTTCCTCAGCCTCTTCTGCTGCTGGAGCGACTACTTGTAAACGGCGCATATTGGCCTTTACACGTGCAATCAGCTCTCTTGTACTAAATGGCTTTGTGACATAATCATCTGCACCCATCTCTAATCCTAATACTTTATCAATTTCAGAGCCTTTAGCTGTTAGCATAATAATCGGAAAATCATATTTTTTACGTACTTCTCTACAAACTTCCATCCCATCACGCTTTGGCAGCATAATATCTAAAAGCATTAAATCTGGTTGCTCTTCCTCTACTTTCTTTAATGCCTCATCACCATCATAAGCACAAATAACTTTATAGCCTTCTTTTATTAAATTAAATTGCAAAATATCTGCGATTGGTTTCTCATCATCAACAACTAAAATTGTTTTATTCATACATACTCTCCCTTTCGCTTCTTATCTATTCTTAAACAATGTGTATTTGTAAATTCACTACTCTTAACTCTATCATGCTTTCGGATTCTATGCATTAATCGATATTCAATCCCTCTAATACTGTGACAAAAAGCGATGTAATTCAACAATTATTTCTCGGGAAATAATAGAAAAAGACAGTCCATTATTCGGACTGCCTTCTATTCAACATGTTTTATCGGCCTACATAAGATAACGGATTTTCTAATGAACCGTTCTTTTCAACTTCAAAGTGCAAATGTGTACCTGTCGAATTTCCAGTGGAACCCATAATACCAATCACAGAACCTTTTTCCACTACTTGTCCGACTTCAACATTAATTGAAGATAAATGTCCATAAAGTGTTGTAAAACCATTATTGTGATTAATAACAATACGATTACCATAGGTGCCAGAAGTGCCAGCAGCAACAACTACACCATTATCAGCAGCTAAAATATTATAGTTACTTGGTCGAGCGATATCAATACCACGATGGAAGGCTCCCCAACGTTCACCCATACCACTTGAAATATAGCCCCCGACTGCTGGCCATGCAAATTCTCCAGTTCCACGTGAAGAAATAACCTTTGTACCAACTACTTCAATTTCATCTACTGGCTGTTGAAGTATTTTTTCCTCTAAGGCAACTTTTGATGTCTGTGTACCATTTTCAGATGTTAATGCATAAGTTGTTTCTTTTTTTCCATTAACACCTTCTTGCTTGATGACCTTTTCACCTTTATACATTGTAGGATCTTCTTCAATTACTTTTTTAAACGGAATGACTTCCGCTACTTTCTTTTCCTTTTTTACTTCAAGTGTCACAAATGGCTTTGCCACAGTAACATTTAATTCTTGTCCAATTTGTAAAACTGTATCTACTGTGATATCCGGATTTAGAGCTAGTAGTTCACTTGTTGTTAAATTATGTTTTTTAGCAACTGACCCTAACACGTCTCCTGATTCAATTTTATATGTTTCTTGCTCAAGATAGCCTGTCATTAAAAACTTCACGGCTTGCTCAGGTGATAATATATCAGTGGGTGTCACTTTTTGTGATAACCCTGAAACTCCTTGTTTAAAGGAAACATTTAGAAGTCTAGCCTCACCATCTTTTAATTCTGGTAGATTATTGCTAGCTTGGCGTTTTGATAAGTTATCTAATTCTTGCTGAGAAACATATTGTAGCTTTAACATTTGAACAGTTTTCTCATAAGCTTCCGTATTCTTTAGTGATACTACTGGTTTATGATTTACTAATAATGTAAAGGCATCTGATTTGGCCACTAAAGATTGCTTAAGCTTTGATAATGTTTCTGTATCTTTTGTTTCATTTGTAAATACTTGTTCTGGGATTATTTTAACAGCTGAGCTAGCATCAATGGATAAACCTTTGAATTGCTGACTTGCCACTTTTTCTTTTGATGCAATTATTTCTTGAATTGCTTTCTCATCAGATACTGCACCAATATATTCATTCCCCACATAGACGTGGTAAATTTTATTTAAGTTTTCTTTGTTATATTCCTTAGCAAATCCCATGTTAATCGTTAGGCTTGTCATTAAAACTACAATGATTGAAGCCTTTTTAAAAGAAGAAAAATTGTAGGTGAATCTATTGTTTTCTTCTTTTCTTTTCCAAAACGAATTCATCAATAAAGCCCCTTCCAACTTTACCCTACTGTAGGATGATTTACCCACAAGGATTTTTTGCACCCCTATAATGTACCATAAAGAAAATGACGTTTGAACGATTTCACTCTTTTGTAATGTAAATGTATTATTTATCTACTTATTGTTACATAGAATATATTTTATATAGTTTATAAATACTGTAATTTTATTCATATATTGGTTCTTAAAATTCAATTTAACTATCATTTGTATACTATTCTCAAATTTTTTCAAGTGAATTTTGACTTAATACTTTTTACTTTTTTAATATTCCGATAAAATATATATAGAAGGTACACTATTTGATTGGAGCGATTAAATTGAGTGATTCACAAACCTCTGAGATCACAACAAAAGTGTTGAGACCTCAGAAAAATAGCATGCGTAAAGTTTTTGCAAGAATTATTATGGTTTCGCTAGGCGCGATTATAATGGCATTGGGCTTGGAACTGTTTTTAGTACCCAACCACATTATGGATGGTGGCATCGTAGGTGTTTCCATTATCACATCTCATTTATTAAAATTACCCCTTGGTATTTTCATCTTCATTTTAAACTTACCTTTTATTTTTTTAGGCTATAAACAAATTGGTAAAACCTTTGCATTGTCCACAGGTCTAGGTATTACCGTACTCTCATTTTCAACACTCGCCTTACATAATATCCATCCATTTACGGAAGACACATTATTGGCAACAGTCTTTGGAGGAATGATTTTAGGAGTTGGTGTCGGAATTGTCATTCGTTATGGAGGTTCATTGGATGGAACTGAAATATTAGCTATTTTAGCTAATAGCAAAACACCTTTTTCAGTTGGAGAAATCATCATGTTCTTCAATATCATTATTTTTACGGTGGCAGGATTTATTTTTAATTGGGAGCAAGCCATGTACTCCATCATTGCATACTATATTGCTTATAAAATGATTGATATTGTTATTCAAGGATTGGAAGAATCTAAATCGGTTTATATCATAAGTGATGACATTGATGAAATTGGACAAACGATTATGGATCGACTTGGTCGTGGTGTTACTTTCCTTCACGGAGAGGGAGCTTATACGGGGAATGACAAGAAAGTCATATTTACCGTTATTACTCGTTTAGAAGAATCTAAATTGAAAACAATCGTCGCTGAAATAGATGACAATGCTTTTCTAGCCATCGGTAATATCGCTGAGGTAAAAGGTGGTCGCTTTAAGAAGAAAGATATTCACTAAAAGAGGGCATGCCACATTTGGCACGCCCTTTTCATTTTATTTTATTATGCTTCCCAAACGTCCACTAACACGTTTGTTTGCTCACGTGCAGGTCCAACAGAGAAAGTAGCAATTTGAATGCCCGTTAGTTCGCTGATACGCTCCACATAGCGGCGTGCATTTTCAGGTAGCTCTTCTAAAGTTCTGCAGCTTGTTACATCCTCTGACCAGCCTGGAAGCTCTTCATAAATCGGCTCACATTGTTCAATAATATGAAGGTTTGCTGGATACTCTGTGATTGTTTCACCTTTATAGTTATAGGCTGTACAAATTTTTACTGTTTCTAAGCCCGATAAAACATCGATAGAGTTAAGAGCAAGATGAGTAATGCCACTTACACGGCGTGAGTGACGAACAACGACTGTGTCGAACCAGCCTACACGACGTGGACGACCTGTTGTTGTACCATATTCGCGACCAACCTCACGAATTTGTTGACCTACTTCATCGAACAACTCCGTTGGGAATGGCCCATCTCCTACTCGAGATGTATAGGCCTTAGATACACCAATAACGCTTGTTACGCGTGATGGCCCAACACCTGCACCAATTGCTACTCCCCCAGCAACAGGATTTGAAGATGTTACATATGGATACGTACCTTGATCGACATCAAGTAAAATTCCTTGTGCACCTTCGAATAGCACTTTACCGCCCTCATCAAGGACATCGTTCAAAATTTTAGACGTGTCCGTAACATACTTAGCAATTTCTTGTCCGTAACCATAGTATTCCTCGAAAATTTCTTCGAATGTTACGCCTTCAACTTCATAGAATTTCTCAAATAACTTATTTTTAATGGCTAAATTATGACGTAGTTTTTCCTCAAAGATTTCCTTATCAAGTAAGTCAGCCATACGGATCCCAATACGTGCTACTTTATCTTGATAACAAGGTCCAATACCTTTACAAGTTGTGCCGATTTTATTGTCTCCACGACTTTCTTCATCCGCAATATCTTGTTTAATATGATAAGGCAAAATCACATGTGCACGATTAGAAATACGTAGATTATCTGTATTAATACCACGCACTTGTAAACCTTTAAGCTCTGTTACTAATGATTTTGGATTCACAACTAATCCATTACCAATTACTGAAGTTTTATCTTTATAGAAGATCCCTGATGGAATTAAATGTAATTTATAAGTTTCACCATCAATTTTAATGGTATGTCCTGCATTATCTCCACCGGCAAAACGAGCGATGGCATCGGCTTTGTGCGAAAGGAAATCTGTAATTTTACCTTTTCCTTCGTCTCCCCACTGTGTTCCTACAACTACTACTGATGTCATAATCAGCACCTCCGTTAGATACCTTTGTATCTCAATTTTCAAGCCTCAATTATTGTAACAATGATAGAAACAACTCGTCAATAAAAAATAGCGAAAAAACACGAACATAAAATCAAAAAATCTGATTCAACGTTCGTGTTTAATAACAGAATGGTATGAATATTATCGAACATTCAGATTAATTTAATCTAAGGGAAATATTTCATTACTAATAGGCAACTTATCTGAATGACGAGTAACTTGACTAATCACGTGGCGGTGGAGGTGGCATTTGTGACCAATCCACATTAATGAATTTATTGAATTCTTTTTTAAAGGCCAATGTAACAGTTCCTGTTGGACCATTACGTTGTTTCGCAATGATAATTTCGATCATATTTTTATTCTCAGATTCTTTATCGTAATAATCATCACGGTATAAAAACGCAACAATATCAGCATCTTGCTCAATACTTCCCGATTCACGTAAGTCACTCATCATTGGCCGTTTATCTTGTCGTTGCTCAACACCACGAGATAACTGTGATAACGCAATAACAGGTACCTTTAATTCTCGGGCTAATCCCTTTAAAGAACGGGAAATCTCTGATACCTCTTGCTGACGGTTTTCTCCTGGCTTGCCGCTCCCCTGAATCAACTGTAAATAATCAATTAAGATCATTCCTAGTCCATTCTCCTGAGCTAAACGACGACATTTTGCACGGATTTCATTGATACGTACACCTGGAGTATCATCAATAAAAATCCCTGAATTCGATAAACTACCCATTGCCATAGTTAGTTTACCCCAATCTTCTGTAGTTAAAGCACCTGTACGTAAAACTTGTGCATCTATATTTCCTTCTGCACAAAGCATACGCATGACCAGTTGCTCTGCACCCATCTCTAAAGAAAAGATTGCAACATTTTCACGAGCTTGTACAGCAACACTTTGCGCAACATTCAATGCAAAGGCTGTTTTCCCTACAGATGGACGAGCAGCAACAATGATTAAATCGTTGCGTTGAAAGCCTGCAGTAATGTTATCTAAATCACGGAAGCCAGTCGGGATACCCGTTACTTCTCCCTTTTGTGATTGCAGTTGCTCAATATTATCGAAAGTTTCCACTAGCACATCTTTAACATGCTTAAAGTCACCTGCATTCTTTCGATTGGCAACCTCCATCATTTTCTTCTCTGCCTCGCCTAATAATGCCTCTACTTCGTCTTCACGGGTATAGCCGTCCTCGACAATTTTCGTAGCCACTCGAATCAATCGACGTAAGAGGGCCTTTTCCTCAACGATTTTGGCATAATGAGCGACATTGGCAGCTGTAGGGACAGCATTGGCGAGCTCTAGTAAATAAGAAAGCCCGCCAACGTCCTCAATCTCTTTTTTAGCTGATAATTCTTCTGTAACTGTTACAACATCTATCGCTTTTCCTTGATCACTCAAGCGCAACATCGTTTCGAAAATTTTCTTATGGGCATTTAAATAAAAATCATCTGCCAATAAAATTTCTGATGCTGTTATTAATGCCTGTGGCTCAAGGAAGATAGCACCGATAACCGATTGCTCCGCCTCCCGGTTATGCGGTGGAACGCGGTCCATCATCGGTTCACTCATGGATTGTCGCTCCTTATTCTTCCGTTACATGTACTTTTAACGTTGCTGATACTTCATGATGTAGTTTTACAGGAACATTTGTAAAGCCAAGTGAACGAATCCCATCAGGTAAAGTCATTTTACGTTTGTCAATTTTAATGCCGTGCACTTTTTGTAATGCATCAGCAATTTGCTTTGTAGATACTGAGCCAAATAAGCGGCCACCATCACCTGATTTTGCTTTTAGCTCAACTGTTAGTGCTTCTACTTTTTCCTTTAATGCTTGTGCTTCAGCTAATTCGGCAGCAGCATTTTTGGCCTCTAATTTCTTTTGCCCCTCTATTTGGCTTAAAGCTTGCGCATTTGCTTCCGCTGCATAGCCATTCTTGATTAAGAAATTTTGTGCATAGCCATCAGCTACGTTTTTAATTTCACCTTTTTTTCCTTTTCCTTTAACGTCTTTTAAAAATACTACTTTCATTAGTCAGAACTCCCTTCAAAGACCTCATTTATGGCCTCTTCTAAATGTTTTTTCACACCATCGATGGATTTAGCATCTATTTGGCAGGCAGCATTCGTTAAATGTCCACCGCCGCCAAGCCTCTCCATAATTAGCTGTACATTGACCTCGCCAAGTGATCGTGCACTTATACCAATTTTGCCATCTGCCCGATGTGCAATGACAAAGGATGCACTAACATCCTTCATCGTTAGTAATATATCGGCTGTTTGCGCAATTAAGACAGAGTCATACACTTTTGATTCCTCACCTACAGCAACAGCTACTCCTGGTTTTACGAACTTAACTGTTTGCACAATTTTGGAGCGCTCTATATATGTGTCCACGTCCTCCTTCAAGAGACGTTGGACCAATACTGTATCGGCACCATTTGTTCGTAAGTAAGAAGCTGCTTCAAATGTACGTGCTCCTGTTCGAAGTGTAAAGCTTTTGGTATCAACGATAATACCCGCTAGTAATGCAGTAGCTTCTAGCATATTAATTTTTGCACGCTTCGGCTGATATTCTAGTAACTCTGTCACTAGCTCTGCTGTGGATGACGCATATGGCTCCATATAAACGAGTGTAGGATTTTCGATAAAGTCCTCACTTCGACGATGATGGTCGATTACAACCACCTTTTCAGCTAATTTCAATAGGTGTGCATCAATTACTAAATTCGGCTTATGTGTATCAACAATAACGAGCAACGATTTCTCAGTCATTTTACCAGCGGCTTCCTCTGGTGTAAGGAAATTTTCATAGAAATCTGATTTACTCTCTATTTCATTCATTAATCGTGTAACGCTACCATTTAATTCATCAAAATTGATAATGACATAACCCTTTACATCATTCATTTGTGCCATTTTCCGTACACCTACAGAAGCACCAATGGAGTCCATGTCAGGATTTTTATGTCCCATAACAAACACTTGGTCACTGTCTTGAATTAAATCGCGTAATGCATGTGAAATAACGCGCGCTCTAACACGTGTACGTTTTTCGACTGGATTTGTTTTTCCACCATAGAATTTAAGTTTTCCAGTAGGTTGCTTTATCGCTACTTGGTCTCCGCCCCGTCCTAATACAAGATCAAGACTGGATTGTGCCAACTCACCAAGCTCCACTAATGAGGATGATCCAGCTCCTACACCAATACTTAATGTTAATGATAAATTCTTTTGAGCTGTTTTTTCTCGAATGGTATCTAATATAGCAAATTTTTTCTTTTCTAGCTCCGTTAAAATGGATTCATTTAAGACTGCTAAGAAACGATCTGATGATATTCGTTTGACAAATACACCATGCTCTGCAGCCCATTCATTGACAATTGAAGTAACCATTGTGTTGGTTAAACTACGTGGTTGATCGTCCATGGCTTGCGTGATTTCATCGTAATTATCGACAAACAATATAGCGATTACTGTACGGTCTGCATAGTATTGCTTTTCAATGGCAATCTGTTCAGTTATATCAAAGAAATACAGTAGTCGTTCCTCTTTTTTATAATAAACACGATATTTCCGATCACGTAGTGTAATCGTCGCCTCATTAGTCTCCTCGGTCTTCATTAATACATAGATGTCATCAGATATATTTACAATACCTTCTCCAACTAATGATTCCATATTTAAAATGCCTTGCATATATGGATTAGACCATTCGATTTCATACTGCTCATTAACCAGCAGTATCCCAATTGGCATTTCAAGCAGTGCCTCTTCCCCTACTTTTTTCATACGGAAGGAGATAGATTCAATGTGCTTTTCTGTTTCCTCAAAAGCTATCTTCTCTACTTTCCATGTGTAGGCCATCAGTAAAACAAAACCTACACCATAACCGATACCTATCCCGATATTCCAAATACATAGAAGCACGAACGTCACAGTTCCAAATATGGAAAGAACAAAAAGCGGATAGCGAATTGGTCGTTTTCTAAATGTCCCCATTACAATCAGCCCCTTATTCTTTAGTCTTCCCCTTTACAAGTGAACGTACGTCAAAACCTAAATCAACAATACCGAGTAAGATCATAAAGGATGATAATGGAATTGCTAATAAAGTTGCTACCCATTTAACTCCATTTGGCATCCCCTTTTTAGAGATAAAATAATGGATAAAAGATATTCCTTGTAAAATCAGTAACAACCATAAAATATAAGAAACATTTAATACAATAATATCTAGCGTAGAGCCAGCCTCAGGACGCATGAATAAATTAATACATAAAATGATCATGTAATACCATAAAATAGAGCGTGGTAATCTCATATTTTGGAATGGAGCAAATTTTGGAACATCTACCCCTAGTCGTTTTAGAGCTGGTAAATTGACTGTAATGATAATAAATGCAGCAAAAAATGCTGAGATTGTTATCGTTGCAGGCATAGTCAGTTCAATTGTTTTAAACATTGCCTCAAGCTGCTCTGGATTAATGGCTACTTGGCCTGTTACATTCTTCGCAAATTCATTAGATTGCTCATAATTTTTACGTGCCATCTCTAAACTCATGCTTATGAAGTCAATCCCTGAAAGCTTTACATAAGCAACATAAACAATTGCCATCGAAAGGAGATTAGCAATCCCCGTTGACATAAATAAATAAAGCTTACTCTTCTTCAAATAAATGGCGTTACCCATAACGACACCTACTAGCCCTAAAATAAAGGCAAATGGCAGCATGGATATTCCACTCGTTATAGTGGTTAGGATACAGCCTACTATTGCTACGAGTATTGATGTGGAACGCTTGTAATTTGCGCTATACCAAGCAATCGGTAGTGGAGCGAATAATAAAGCTACTATAAAGATGAATGGTACATATGCAGAAATTAGCATCAAAATTGTAAAAAGTGCAACCATCATTGAGCCTTGTACAAGCGCTTTTGTTTGATTATTCGGCATTGAAAACCTTCCTTTTTTTCAGTCAAACTTACTACCCTTTATTGTACCATTTTTTCATAGTATTGAACAAAAATCACTTAGATCACTATGTACATTGTCATTATTTTTTCAATTTTAATTCGAACTTTTACCTAACTAGTTGATAATTTTCCTTTTAACCATAACAAAAAACCAGCATACCCGATACGAATATCGTAATATGCTGGTAGTTAAAATTGATGTAAGGTCAGTTACCTTAACGTCATCAATCTTATTTATCTTCTGCTACGAATGGAAGTAATCCCATGATACGAGATACTTTGATAGCTGAAGTTAATTTACGTTGGTACTTTGCACTTGTGCCAGTTACGCGACGTGGTAAAATTTTACCGCGCTCAGAGATGAATTTTTTTAATAAATCTACATCTTTGTAGTCGATGTGCGTAATATTGTTTGAAGTGAAGTAGCAAACTTTACGGCGTTTGCGGCCTCCGCGACGTGGTGCCATAGTGTGTCTCCTCCTTATCTTTTTTTATCATTTAGAAGCATTAGAATGGAAGATCATCCTCAGATACTTCTATTGGCCCTTTGCTATTCGCAAATGGATCCTCATCTACACGTGTATAATTCGGCTGATTCATAGGTGGTTGATTTTGCTGATACGAATCGCCGCCATAGGAACCCTGCCCTGGCATAGCGCCACCAAACTGTTGTTGTGGTTGACCACCGCCATATGACGGTTGGTTATTACCGTAAGTTTGTCCACCATATTGAGGAGCAGGAGCACCGCTACCATTACGGGGTTCTAAAAACTGTACGCTATCCGCCACGACATCTGTTGTGTATACTCGCTTACCATCTTGTCCTTCATAACTGCCTGTCTGGATACGACCTTCTACCCCAATTAAACTTCCTTTTCGCATGAAGTTCGCTAGGTTTTCAGCCTGTTTACGCCAAGCAACACAGCTAATGAAATCAGCTTCGCGTTCACCTTGTTGATTTGAGAATGCACGGTTTACAGCTACTGTAAATCTTGTAGACGCAACTCCATTCGGTGTATAACGTAGCTCAGGATCTTTTGTTAGTCTTCCAACTAATACGACACGGTTAATCATCAGAATACAACCTCCTTTTCAGCGTTTTGTAAAAAATTAATTATTAAGCTTCTTCGCGAACTGCAATGTGGCGAATGATGTCTTCGCTGATGTTAGCAAGACGTGTATACTCGTTGATTGCATCTGAAGTAGCGTTTACTTTTACGATTTGGTAGTAACCTTCGCGGAAGTCTTGAATTTCATAAGCTAAGCGGCGTTTGCCCCACTCTTTTGATTCGATGACTTCTGCACCGTTAGAAGTTAACATTTCGTTGAAACGTTCAACTAAAGCTTTCTTCGCTTCGTCTTCAATGTTCGGACGTACGATGTACATTAATTCGTATTTTCTCATCTGTTTACACCTCCTTATGGACTTAGGCTCTCCTAATTAAGGGAGCAAGGAGCAAGTAATTAATTATTACTCACATCAATGAATTGTAACATATAGGTACATGTCTTTCAAGTCACAAACTAATAATTCGTTATATAATGGCAGTATATTTCATTATCTATGAAAGGAGTGCCTTCATGTTAACCAACGATAAGGAGCCTATCGTTATCGAATTAGATTTAAAGAAGTTAATGATCGACAATTTTGTGATTACAAGTGGTCTTGTCATATTATTTATTGCCATTCAATATATTTGCTTTAAAGATTTCCATTTTTCTTTTTGGAAGATGATTGGTGGCACAGCACTATTTGTTGTGCTGTATATAATTTTTATTATCCTACACGAGGCTTTTCATTTAATTGGCTTTATGATTTTTGGCAGAGTTCCCTTTAAAGCTTTAAAATATGGCATAAATTTAGAGCAAGGTATTGCCTATGCAACTACTGAGCAACCTCTCCCCAACCATGCTATGAAAAAAGCTTTATTACTGCCATTCTGGACGACTGGAGTACTTCCAACCATTGTTGGGTTTTATCTTAACAGTACTGTTTTAATATTGATAGGGGCGGTGTTAATAGCTGGAGCTGTAGGCGATTTTGCCATGTATAAAGAGCTACGTAAATATCCACGTAATGCTATCGTACAGGATGATTCTAAATTACCAAAGCTGTATGTTTATCTATTGCAGGAAAAGGATCATCATTAAAATAAGACTACATAATTAAATAGAATCTGTAGATTAGAAATGAACAACTACAGATTCTATTTATACTTTAAGGAGTTAAAAATCCATGCTGGGCTGCTGTATATAAATTTCTCCAAATACGGTTAATCGTAGATGTTTCTGTAATAGCATCCATACCAAGACAGCGTATTAAATTATTCGCTATCTCTAAGCAAGCAGCAGCTATATCCTTAGCCAATTGAGTAAATTGTGATAATTCCTCTTCCGTTAATTGTTCACCTTTTTGATGCTGTTGCCAAAAGACAGATAATGTTGCATAAAACTGTTCCTCGCATTGCTTGAAACGTTTATGCTGCTGCATCCATAAAAATTGGAAGGCTCCAATTCGCTCAGTTCTGCTTCCATCATGATTTCGTTGCTTCATTAAAGCAAAAGCTTCTTCTAAAAAATTCTCTGTCATCCCAAGACAAACGCCTAAAAAAGAAGCCTCTGCAAAAGTGGTAAATGGAAAGCTATGTACTGAATTGCCATAATCATTTCTGATGACCCCTAATTGAAAAGTAGCTTCCTGTGGTACCCAAACATTGTTTACACGGATTGTATGACTAGCTGTTGCCTTTAAACCCATTGCAGACCAATCATTCAAAATTTCTACATCATGTGGATTTACTGAGCAGCTAATAATTTTTTCGGTTTTGATACCATCTTCTTCAATTAAACAATTCATCGTAAATGTTGATGCATAATTAGAACCACTACAATACTTCCATTGCCCTGTTACATAATAGCCTCCAATTGTTTTTACAGCTATCCCTGTTGGATATCCACTACCTGCTATAACTGCTTCTTTAGGAGAATAGATTTTTTCACAAATTTCCTTACTGAATGTTGGAATAAATGCGTTTCCACCTGTACCAATAGTAATGAGCCATCCAAAATTGCCATCAAGTGCAGACATCTGTTGAAATATCTTTACACCTTCTATTAAATTTAAATCCATACCACCTAATTCTCTTGGAGTGAACAATTTGAATAATCGTTGTTCATAAATATAATCTAAGACATCTTGTGGTAGCATCCCCAGTTGCTCAAACTCTAAACCACGTTCCTTAATTTGCACAGGATTCATTCATAAGTCGCCTCCATACATTAAAAATTCTGATAACTAAGCAATCGAAAAAGGGCAACCATTTTAGATTGCCCTTGTAAGTTTTTTATACATTAAAGCGGAATAACATAATATCGCCATCTTGTACTTCATATTCTTTACCTTCAAGACGTACTTTACCAGCTTCCTTAGCCGCTGCTTGCGAACCTGCCTCAAGAAGATCATCATATGCCACTGTTTCTGCACGAATAAAGCCGCGCTCAAAGTCAGTATGAATAATACCTGCACATTGAGGTGCCTTCATTCCTTTACGGAACGTCCAGGCACGTACCTCTTGTACACCTGCAGTGAAGTAAGTAGCTAGTCCTAATAAGTCATAAGAAGTACGAATTAGTTGATCTAAACCAGATTCTTTAATTCCTAATTCTTCTAAGAACATAGCTTTTTCTTCATCATCTAACTCAGAAATTTCTTCTTCGATTTTTGCACAAATAGTAATGACCTGTGCACCTTCAGCGGATGCATATTCACGTACTTTTTTCACATACTCGTTGTTGTCTGCATCTGCTACTTCATCTTCTGAAACGTTTGCTACATAAAGCATTGGTTTTATTGTTAGCAGATGAAGACCTTTAATTACCTTCAATTCATCATCTGATAGCTCAGCTGCTCTAGCTGGTTTACCGTTTTCTAGTTGCTCTTTAATTTTTAGAAGCACTGGCTCTTCTATCATAGCCTCTTTATCTTTTTGTTTCGCCATTTTGCTAACTCGTTGTAAACGTTTATCCACAGATTCTAAGTCAGCTAGTGCAAGCTCTAGATTAATAACTTCAATATCGTCAATTGGATCTACTGCACCAGAAACGTGAGTAATGTTTTCGTCTACAAAACAACGTACTACCTGACAAATTGCGTCTACTTCACGAATATGAGCTAGGAACTTATTTCCTAATCCTTCACCCTTGGAAGCACCTTTAACAATTCCAGCGATATCTGTAAATTCAAATGCAGTTGGCACAGTTTTTTTCGGTACCACTAATTCTGTTAATTTATCTAAACGTGCATCAGGTACTTCAACTATACCAACGTTTGGATCAATCGTTGCGAATGGATAGTTTGCAGCCAATGCGCCCGCTTTTGTTATTGCGTTAAATAATGTTGATTTTCCAACGTTAGGTAAACCAACGATTCCAGCTGTTAATGCCATGGATGGACACAACCTTTCTATACTCAGTTCAAATTTTCTCTCTTATAACCTTATCTATTATATTGATTCACCCAGAAAAAGTCTAATATGCCTGATGTTACGACTCTTCCGCAGAAAATAAAACCTTTTTCATTTTTTTCTCAAATTCACGACGTGGAATCATGACACTATGCTGACATCCTTCGCATTTGATACGTACATCCGCCCCCATACGAATAATTTTCCATTTATTAGTACCGCATGGATGTTGTTTTTTCATTTCAACAATATCGTTTAAACCAAATTTTTTTGCCTCCATCTTACACACTTCTCCCCTCATCTTTGCCATAGAACATCATTTTTGGATAGACCATTGGTATATTATTTTCTTCAAAGAGTTTCGTAATATCGCGGCGTATGGTACGTGCTACTCCATATTGTTGCTGCGGTAATGTTTCAGCAGCTATACGAATGGTTACTTCTGTCCCTTTAACATTTTGCACACCTAGAAATACCGGAGCTGCAATTAATTCTTTATGCATCTTAGGCAATGTCTCTAAATACTTATTAATAACCCCTTCTGCTTTCTCAAAATCAGCATCCGTGGCCATTTGTAAATCTATAAAGATTTTGGAGTTGTTAACAGAATAATTGACGACTTCGCCTATGGCACCATTGGGAATGATGAACTGTTCACCAGTAGCACCATTAATTTTTGTTGTACGTAAGCCAATTTCTACAACTGTACCTTCTGCAGCATTTATTTTTATATAATCCCCTACACCAAACTGGTCTTCAAAAATAATAAAGAATCCAGTAATAACATCCTTTACTAAGCTTTGAGCACCAAAACCTATTGCTAAACCAACAATTCCTGCACCCGCTAATAAACCTGCTACCTTTATATTTAAGGAAGAAAGTATACCAATGATTGCAGAGAAATAAACGACATAGGAAATCACGCTTTGTAATAATCTTGAAATTGTTCGTTGGCGTCGCTCTGAGTGGCTCAATGGTGAACGCATACGGATTAAAAACACCTTTTTAATAAATTTTTTACCTAATCTTACAGCGATCCACGATACTAATAGAATGAGCAAAATTTCTATAGATGCATCAATAACCTTTTCCCAAAGATCCTCAGATGTGAGCTTGTCCCAGTATTTTTCCATTAACTTTTTATTCTTTTCCATCATTACCACCTCTTGAATAACTTGCTAAAAATTTGCGTATACTGCATAAAAATTGAACACTTCTAAAAATAAAAAGAAAGTGAGTTTTTTTATGAATACTATACCAAATTTGTTACTACCTTATTCCCTTCATCATGAGAGTAAAAATGCTGTTTGGCAATTAAGTACATTATTTTTAGAACATATACCGTTTCATCATGAAAGACTAATTTTTTGTTGTATTGGCAGTGACCGATGTACGGGTGATACACTTGGTCCATTAACTGGTAGCTTTTTAAAAAAATCTGTTAGCTTTCCTTATGAAATTGTAGGTTCCTTAGAAGACCCTTTACATGCTCTAAACCTAGATTCTACAATGCAACAGCTACACAATCATACTACAAAACCATTCATTATTGCGATTGATGCCTGTCTCGGCAGTGAGCAAAATGTTGGTCATATTTCAGTTCAAAGTGGACCCATTTTCCCTGGAAAAGCTGTAAAAAAAGAATTACCCCCAATTGGAGACATTTCCGTGAAAGGAATCGTCAATATTGGAGGCTTTATGGAAATGCTTGTTTTACAAAATACCAGACTTCATATCTCTTATGCAATGGCTGAAAAGCTTTCAAGAGCATTATTACTGGCTGCTCATCGTTATTCACTAAAAAATGTAGAAGATAGCCACCATAATACCAACAATGACGATACCTGGAAGCAAGTTAGCAGCTTTGATCTTAGCTAAGCCTGCAATGTTTAACCCTATTGCCATAATCATAACCCCGCCAACAGCCGTCATTTCTGTAATGAACATTTGTAGTGCGGCATCAGGGATAAAGGAACTTATAACACCTGCAAAAAGAGCTATTAATCCTTGATAAACAAAGACAGGTACAGCGGATAGCATTACACCTATACCTAATGTCGAGGCTAGAATAATGGATGTAAATCCATCTATTAATCCTTTAGTAATGAGTACATTATGATCATTACGAAGACCACTATCAAGAGCACCTATAACAGCCATTGATCCTACAACAAAAATTAGTGAGGCAGTTACAAAGCCCTCTGCTATGCTAATTTGATTTTGGTCATCCCGTTTTGTACGAAATAAACTCTCTACCCATTTACCTAGACGATTCATTTGTTTATCTAAATCTAACCACTCACCTATTACTGTACCTACCACTAAACTTACTACCAATATAATAAAATTATCACTTTCAAAGCCCATTTTTATCCCTAATAATGTGACGGCTAAACCAATAATAGAAAGAACCGTAGATTTCATAGATTCAGGAAGATTTTTAAAAATGCGCCCTACTAATGCTCCTACTATAATTAACACAGCATTTATTAATGCCCCTAGTAATACCACACTTAAGCCTTCTTTCTCTCTAAAAAATAGAGAGCGCCTATTTGCTTGGCGCTCTGATTAAGTTATAGAAATATTATTTTATTCTTCTTGTATGTTTAATATTTCCAATATTCGTTCTAAATCATCTTCAGAATAAAATTCAATTTCTATTTTCCCTTTATTGCTTGTTTTCTTTATTTGAACATTTGTTCCAAAGTAGTCTCGTAATTGTGACTCCTTTGCAGTTACAAAGATATCTTTTTTCTTAGGAGGGATTGTTTCACGTGAAACTTCTTCATTTAAGTTTTGCACTAATAATTCAACTTGACGTACGTTCAATCCTAAATTTATTACCTTATTAGCCACTTCTGATATTCTTCTTTTATTTTTTAAGCCGAGTAATGCTCGTCCCTGCCCCATCGATAGAGTTCCATCATTCATCAATTTACGTACATCTTCTGGTAATGCCAGTAGCCGAACGTGATTGGCAATATGTGGTCTACTTTTTCCTAATCGCTTCGATAACTCTTCCTGAGTTAAATGTAAGTTTTCCATTAAACTCTGATAGGCTTCTGCTTCTTCAATAACAGTTAAATCCTCACGTTGGAGGTTTTCTAAAATAGCAAGCTCCATCATTTGTGCATCTGATAGCTCTTTTATAATGACAGGAATAACTTCGAGGCCAGCTAATAGACAAGCTCTATAACGACGCTCTCCCGCAACAATTTCAAACTTGCGTGCTTTTTTACGCACAGCAATTGGCTGTAAAATTCCATGTTCTTTAATAGAATCAGCTAATTCTTGTAAACTTTCTTCATCGAAAATTTTACGTGGCTGAAATGGGTTCGCAACAATTAAATCTAATTGGATTTCTTCCACTTGACCACTGTGTTCTAAAGACTCTCCTGGAAATAATGCCCCAATACCCTTTCCTAGACCTTTAGCCATTTTTAATCACTTCCCTCGCCATCTCTAAATAAACTTCTGCACCTCTAGATTTTGCATCATAAGTGATGATTGGTTGACCATGACTTGGTGCCTCACTTAATCGCACATTACGGGGGATTATTGTTTTATATACTTTATCTTGGAAATATTTTTTCACTTCCTCAATAACTTGTAAGCCTAAGTTTGTGCGTGCATCTAGCATTGTTAATAAAACGCCATCGATGTAAAGTTGTTGATTCAAATGCTTTTGAACGAGGCGAACTGTTGATAGTAATTGACTTAACCCTTCCAATGCATAATATTCACATTGTACGGGAATAATAAGCGCATCTGAAGCTGTTAACGCATTGATTGTTAAAAGCCCTAAAGATGGTGGACAGTCAATAATTATATAATCGAAATCCTCTTTCACATTTTGTAAAGCATGTTTTAAACGTACTTCTCTGGAAATAGTCGAAACCAATTCAATTTCTGCACCTGCAAGTGAGATTGTTGCTGGCACGATAGATAAATTTTCAACATTTGTTTTTTGAATGACATTTTGAACATCTTCATCATCAATGAGCACATCATAAATACAACCCTGTATTTCTCCTTTATTAATACCAAGTCCACTTGTTGTATTCCCCTGCGGATCAGTATCAATTAAAAGCACTTTCTTACCTAAGTATGCTAGGCAAGCGCTCAAATTGACCGAAGTTGTTGTTTTACCTACGCCACCCTTTTGATTGGCGATTGCTATAATTCTACCCATTTAAAAGCACCTGCTTTCATCTATCAAAGTTTACTTTGACAAATCATTTGTAAAATCACTATTTAATCCGCTATCTAACTTTCATTCTATCAAAAAATTTGAAGAGAGTTGTATAAAATATTAAGAATAAATACAAAAAAGGAGATATCTCTATTAATCTTCTGAGATATCTCCCCTGTACAGTGATAAATTTGATCATAAATTATTTTTCTAAAATAATTTATTACACTTTTTTCTTTTTAGGAATCTTCACTGTAATTTGATAGTATTCTTCTGTATCTTCTTCTTCAGTTTTCACCGTAATCCCACTTTTCGTTACCATCGTTAAAGACTGTTTGATGGTATTCAAAGCAATACGTACATCTTTACTTATAGCTTTACGTTTCGGTTTAGCTTTCTTTGGAATTGATTCTTCCTGCTCATCAACTACAGGATGTAATATAGCCTGGATTTGCTCCTCTAACTGTCGCACATTCCAATCATTTTCAATTGCTAGCTGCAAAATTTCTAGTTGCAATGGTTGATCTTTAATAGCAATTAATGCACGTGCATGTCGTTCAGATATTTTTCGCTTCAAAATAGCTTGCTGTACTTCATCTGGCAGCCTTAATAAACGTAATTTGTTGGCTACAGTGGATTGTCCTTTTCCAAGTCTTTGGGCAAGAGCTTCCTGTGTTAGCTCATGAAGCTCTAATAATTTTTGATAGGCTACCGCTTCTTCAATAGCAGTTAACTCCTCACGCTGCAAGTTCTCTATTAACGCAATAGATGCTGTTTCCTTATCAGTTAAATTACGTACAATAGCAGGGACTTCTGTCCATTGTAGCTTTTTCATCGCTCGATAACGACGCTCACCAGCGATAATTTCATATTGATTGTCTGATGTTTTACGTACAACAATTGGCTGAATCACACCATGTGTATGAATGGTTCTTGATAATTCTTCAATTTTTTCATCATCAAAAATAGTACGTGGCTGAAAACGGTTAGGTACAATTTGATCAATAGGCAACTTTATGACTTCTTCCGCTGCATGAACCGCCTCTGCTTGTTCTACTTCATTTTTCACAATAGGCTCTGTTTTACTTCCGCCTCCAAAAAAACGTGAAAAAGGACTTTTCATCCAAGTGGCACCACCTTTAAGTAACTATCTTGCTCTGTGTCATTCTATTATTATTTATTATATTTCTTTAAATGTATATAGTTCATAGATGTCTTTTGCGTGAACCATCCATAACTAGTATGTATGCTCAAAATAGAAAAAATATTTTCCACTTTGAGAAGTTTCACATGAAACACTAATTATTGAATCGGTGTTTTATTTGGTACACCTGGCTTACGCGGATATTTTTTCGGTGTTCCTTTTATTTTATCAAATATATATAAAATGCGTTCACTTTCTTCAACAGGTAGTTTGAAAGAAAATTCCTCTCTCAGTTTAACACCCAATGTTGTTAAAGCTTTTTTAGCATCCTTTAGTTCTTCTGCCCCAGCTGCGGCTTTTAAAGCAACAAAATATCCATCTTGTTTCGCTAAAGGTACACATAACTCTGCTAGAACGGATAAACGAGCTACAGCACGTGCAGTTACTACATCAAATTGTTCACGGTATTTTAAATTTTGGCCAAACTCTTCCGCTCGAGCATGTACAAAATGCATATTCTCTAATTGTAACTCATCACTTAAATGATTTAAAAAGGTAATTCTTTTATTTAAGGAGTCGACAATTGTAACTTGTAAATGTGGGAAACAGATTTTAATTGGGATACTTGGGAAACCAGCTCCTGCCCCAACATCACAAACAGTTATGACTTTTGAAAAATCAAAGTAAAATGAAGGACTAATCGAATCGAAGAAATGCTTTAAATACACGCCTTCTACATCTGTAATGGCAGTTAAATTCATCTTTTCATTCCACTCAACAAGTAATTCAAAATACTTTTTAAATTGAGCAATCTGTATATCAGAAAGTTCGATACCTTTCTCTTTCAGAGCCTCAATAAATTGTTGTTCGTTCATGTAAAGTCTCCTTTGTTGATCTAGCTATACAACTCCAACTAATAGTATAGCTTTAAAAATAGGAAGCGGGCACAATGGTATGCCCGCCTCTTATTCACTTTACTGTTGTTGATGATCAGCTGCTTACTTTCGCAATTTTACCTTGTTCAATATAAACAAGCAGAATTGAAATATCAGCTGGATTAACACCAGAAATACGAGAGGCTTGCGCAATAGATAGAGGTGTAACTTGTTTTAATTTTTGACGCGCTTCTGTTGCTAAACCTGAAATAGCATCGTAATCAATATTCTCAGGAATTTTTTTGTTTTCCATTTTGTGTAGTTTCTCTACCTGTTGCAATGCTTTTTCGATATAGCCTTCATATTTAAGCTGGATTTCAATTTGTTCTTTCACTTCATCCGCCAATTCGATTTCTGCAGGAATTAAAGAAGAGATTAACTCATAATGCATTTCAGGACGTTTTAATAAGTCTGCACCACGTATACCGTCTTTTAATTCACTACCACCAACAGAACGAATAACAGATTGTGTCGCTTCATTTGGCTTAATAATGACTTCACGAAGACGTGCAATTTCATTTTCAATCAGCTCTTTTTTCTCATTGAAACTAGCATATCTTTCTTGTGGAATCATCCCCATATTGTAAGCTAACTCTACTAATCGTAGATCTGCATTATCATGACGTAATAGTAAACGATATTCTGCACGAGATGTTAATAAACGATATGGCTCATTTGTTCCTTTTGTCACTAGGTCATCGATCAAAACGCCAATATAAGCATCCGAACGGCTCAAAATTAATTCGTCTTTACCTAGTACATTAGCAGCAGCATTCATGCCCGCCATTAAGCCTTGCGCGGCAGCTTCTTCATAGCCAGATGTGCCGTTGATTTGACCCGCTGTATATAAGCCTTTAATACGTTTTGTTTCTAAAGTTGGCCATAGTTGTGTTGGCACAATTGAATCGTATTCAATAGCATAACCAGCGCGCATCATTTCCGCATTCTCTAAGCCAGGTATAGATTTTAGTAAACGTGTTTGAACATGCTCTGGTAGGCTTGTTGACAAACCTTGAACATAAACCTCACGTGTATTGCGGCCTTCTGGCTCTAAGAAGATTTGGTGTCTTGGCTTATCATTAAAACGTACAACTTTATCTTCAATAGATGGGCAATAACGTGGACCTGTCCCTTTAATCATCCCTGAATACATCGGTGAAAGATGTAAATTTGCTTCAATAATTTCATGAGTTTCAGGGCTTGTATATGTTAACCAGCAAGGTAGCTGATCCATGATGAATTCAGTCGTTTCAAAACTAAATGCACGTGGAACATCATCACCTGGTTGAATCTCTGTTTTGTCATAATCTATTGTTCGATTATTCACACGTGGTGGTGTACCTGTTTTAAATCGAACTAGATCAAAACCTAGCTCTTTTAAATTATCAGCTAAGCGAATTGACGGTTGTTGGTTATTAGGACCACTTGAATACTTAATATCACCAATAATGATTTCACCACGTAGGAAAGTACCTGTTGTCACGACAACTGTTTTAGCACGATAAACGGCACCAATTTGTGTAATGACTCCTTTTACTTCCCCATCCTCAATAATCAACTCTTCAACCATCCCTTGATGGATTGTTAAGTTTGGTGTTTCTTCTAATACTCGTTTCATTTCTTGCTGATACAAAACTTTGTCCGCTTGTGCGCGCAATGCACGTACAGCTGGGCCTTTCCCTGTATTCAACATTCGCATTTGAATATGCGTTTTATCTATCACTTTCCCCATGACGCCTCCTAAAGCGTCAATCTCACGTACGACAATTCCTTTGGCAGGACCACCAATAGATGGATTACATGGCATAAATGCAATCATATCTAAATTGATTGTTAGCATTAATGTGTTAGCACCCATTTTAGCTGCGGCATGTGCAGCTTCTGAACCTGCATGACCAGCACCAATCACAATCACATCAAACGTGCCTGCCTCATATTTTGTTGGCATGCTCGTACCTTCCTTTCTTTCTGAAAATTATTTTCCTAAACAGAACTGAGAAAATAGTTGATTGATGAGGCTTTCTTGAACAGTATCACCAATGATTTCGCCAAGTATTTCCCATGTTCTTGTTACATCAATTTGTACCATATCAACTGGTACACCATCCTGTGCAGCTGCTATTGCATCTTCTACCGTTGCTTGTGCTTGGTGTAGAAGGGCAATATGTCTTGCGTTTGAAACATATGTTAAATCGCCCGCTTCGATTTGTCCCTCAAAGAATAGTGCAGCAATGGCTTCTTCTAGCTCTGTAATACCTTCCTCTTGTAGCAGAGAAGTTGTTACAATGCGATGCTCACCAGCTAATTCCTTGACACGAGCCAAATCAATTTTTTGCGGTAAATCTGTTTTATTGACAATAACGATGTAATCCATCGCTTCAATTGTTTCGAATAGACGCTCATCCTCAGCAGTTAATTCATCTGCATAGTTTAATACAAACAGAATTAAATCAGCTCCACGAAGAGCTTCCCGTGAGCGTTCTACTCCAATTCGTTCAACAATATCTTCTGTTTCCCGAATACCCGCTGTATCCACTAAACGAAGTGGAACACCTCGGACATTGACGTACTCCTCTATAATATCACGAGTAGTCCCTGCAATATCTGTCACTATGGCCTTATTTTCTTGTACTAAGCTATTTAATAGTGAAGATTTCCCTACATTCGGACGACCTAAAATAACTGTTGATAATCCCTCACGTAAAATTTTTCCTTGAGAAGATGTTTGCAAAAGTTTTATAATTTCATTTTTTACCCATGTACATTTCTCTACTAATACAGGTACAGTCATTTCTTCTACATCATCATACTCTGGATAATCTATATTAACCTCTACTTGGGCTAATGTCTCTAGTAAAGCTTGGCGCAAATCACCAATAAGTCTCGATAATTTTCCATCCATTTGACCCAGAGCCACATTCATCGCACGATCTGTTTTAGCTCTTATCAAATCCATTACTGCTTCAGCCTGTGATAAATCAATACGTCCGTTTAAAAAGGCACGTTTTGTGAATTCACCTGGCTCAGCTAACCTTGCTCCATTTGTTAAAGCAAGTTGCAACACGCGTTTGACTGAAACTAATCCACCATGACAGTTTATTTCAACTACATCCTCACGTGTGAATGTTTTTGGCCCACGCATCAGCGATAGCATTACTTCCTCTACTACCTCATTAGTTTTAGGATCGACTAAATGTCCATAATGAATAGTGTGCGAATCTTTGGTTGTTAAACTTTTTCCCCCGGGTGATTTGAATATTTTGTCTGCAATCGTCACAGCCTCGTCTCCACTTAAACGAACGATGGCTATGGCACCTTCACCCATCGGTGTGGATATCGCAGCAATTGTATCGAACTCCATTTAATGACCTCCTCAACGTTATCCACATGTGGATAATCAAAACCGACCAATACTTACTAACACCTTAGACTAACATATTTTCAGCAAAATCTAAAGTAAGGATCATTTCCAAATGTGGATAAAATCAATTTTTCGCTAATCATATTTTCGACAAAATTTGCTACGTTTCATTAAAAAAGGTCATTTTATCTAAAAGATAAAATGACCTTTCAAAATATATTGTCTGTATGATTATGTGAAACAGCCTACTTATTTTTTTACGGGTTCTATTACTAAATAACGATTAGGCTCCGTACCTTCTGAATACGTTTCAAGATCTAGACGATTTGCTAATTGATTATGAATTATCTTTCGTTCGTAAGACGGCATTGGTTCAAATGCCACACGTTGATTTAAGCGTAATGCTTTATCCGCCATTCGATCCGCAAGTAATTCTAAAGCTACTTGTCGACGCTCGCGATAGTTTTCTACATCTAGTTTCACCATTAAGAACTGCTTTGCGCTTTTATTTAATACGAGTTGTGTTAATTGCTGTAAGGAATTTAATGTTTGACCTCGTTTCCCTATAAGCAGGGCAGCTTTCTCACTTTTTAGTTGAAATAATACATATTTCCCTTCGCGTGTCGTAGCAATCTCAAGATCATGAATAGCCAATTGTTCAGCGATACTACTTAAATAAGCCTTTGCCTCTTCAATTGGATTTGCTGAGTCATCCTCATCTTGTTCTTTAACGACTTGTTGAACTTCTTCCATTTCACTTGGTTGTTCAGAAACTTGTGAACTTAGTGTTTCAACATCATCTACTTCTATTGGTTCATATAATTGAGTTACTACCTGCAATTGCGCATTGTCGCTTTCAATTGTCGGAACCTGAACTTCTTTTACTGTTACACGTACCTCTGCAGAACGTGCACCAAAACCTAAAAATCCTTTTTTACCTTCTTGTAAAACTTCAACATCTACTTGTTCACGGGTTTTGCCAAGTTTCTGTAACGCCAATGAGATCGCTTCTTGTGTTGTTGCGCCTATTTGCGTAAGTTGTTTCACTTTTTAGCCCCTCCATTTTGAGCAGGTTGTGTTTTATCTTTATTCCAAGGTTTATAAATGTACAAGTTTTGGAAAATCGAAATAATGTTTCCGATTACCCAGTATAATGATAATGCAGCTGGTAAGGCCATACCAAAACCAATAATCATGAATGGCATAATATACATCATAATTTTCATTTGAGGATTATCCATTGCTGGTCCTGTACGTAACACGATAAATTGCATTAAGCCAGCTGTAATAGCTAATGCAGGTGCAGGATCTGCTAGCGGGAAGATAAAGAAATTCCCTAAATCAAATGTTGATGTTGCATTCATACGGCTAATTGCATGATAGAAACCAATTAAGATTGGCATTTGAATGATTACTGGTAAGCATCCTGCAAGTGGATTTACTCCAGATTCACTCATTAACTTCATCATTTCTTGCTGATATTGTTGTTGTGTCTGAGCATCCTTAGAAGCATACTTCTTTTGCAGTTCCTTCAATTTTGGTTGAATTTCTTGCATCTTTTTAGAACTCTTTGTTTGTTTGATCATCAATGGTAAAATTGCTAAACGAATAATAATCGTTACGGCAATGATCCCCCATGCATACGTACCTAGCAGATCAGCAAAGTATTTTATTGCTGATACCAACGGCCAAACAATGAATTCATTCCAGAAGCCTGTGCTATCTTTGGAAATTGGTTCATTGAATTCTGTACAACCAGAAAGTAGTAAGGCTACCGATACTAGTGACAAAATTACCCAATGTTGTTTTTTCAACCTTCTTCCCCCTACAATTACTATTCACTTTTTCTTATTCTATATGGTTCTTTTTGTACCGACAGTTTCCTATCACATAATCGGTTTAACGTCAGTAGCCTTATCTTTATTTCAGTCCACTTTTGAGAGTCCTCGATGAAGATAAAGTTATCAGTTATTTTATCATGCCTATAACATTCACTCTACTAAATATTCTAACTACACACACTTATTCCTAAGATAAGTTGTGAATTTTACATATTTTTAAGCGAAAACTCTCACCACAAATACCCCCGTGTGTATAATTCTCTTACATATAATTTTATGCAAAATCACATATTATTTATTCTGTTGCTAACAGTACAGGCGTAATTTCACCACTTGGTTGCATACATTACACTTTTTTCATTACCTTTGCGATTCGTAGTACATGCTGCAAACTTTGTTTCACTTCATGAAAATCCATAGTGGCCGCCGGATGTCTGGCGATAATAACATAATCCATATTCGGCTTTAGCTCATCTTTTAATTCATGAATACTTTGTCGAATATAGCGTTTTACTTGGTTGCGTGTTACCGCATTCCCAAGCTTCTTACTAACTGATAAACCTACACGAAATTCCGTTTGTCCCTCTTTTACTAAAAAATAAACAACAAACTGACGATTAGCGAAAGATTTACCTTTTTTAAACACCTTTTGAAAATCATCATTCTTCTTCACTCGTTGGCGTTTTTTCATTTCTTTCACCTGCTATTAGATAATATCTTTTGATCCTCATTTCTAGGTTTACCAAAAATAAAGAAAAAAAAGACCACTGATGTGGCTCAGTGGACTTATTTTATGCTGATAAAACTTTTCTTCCTTTACGACGACGAGCAGCAAGAACTTTGCGACCGTTTTTCGTGCTCATACGTGCGCGGAAACCGTGTACTTTGCTGTGCTTACGTTTTTTTGGTTGGTAAGTACGTTTCATTTATATAGACACCTCCTGATATGAGTTGAATTTTTCAACATACAGACTCGAATATTATATAAAGTATCTAGTTATTTTGTCAATGAATTTCACAAATTTCTTTTAATCCGTCCAACTATCTATTTATTCTATTCTCAATTTTCTAGTGTTTGGATCTCTACTAGAAATATTTTTTTCTACATAAACATAAAAATATTTATCCACAGAGTACTTGTTTTTTTTACACAGAGTTGTGTATAGTATTTTTTGCATTATTTTTTATCCACAACAATTATCTACAGGTTTCTCACATAAGCAGTGCTTGTGGACAACTATAAAGTGCATAACTGTAAGCTATGTGGATAAGTTTCACAAACTATTGAAATAGCTTTGTTTTTCTGATACGATTACTGTGCTTCACTTTGTTGAAAACTAAAACGAACATTTTAATTATCCACAACTGTTAATATGCTGTGGATAATTTTCATCACAGCCTTTGGTTAACTTTTATCCACAACTTGTGATTATGTGGACGAGTTATAAAATGAACGTATTTACAATTCTATAAATGCGATTTTTTTTTGTATTGAACACTGTAAAGGAGATTAGTAGCTTGGAACATTTAGAAGAACTATGGAACAATGTCCTGGCTCAAGTTGAACAAAAAATTTCTAAACCAAGCTTCGAAACGTGGCTAAAGTCTACGAAGTTACTATCTTACAATGGTAGTGGGTCCACTGTGACAATTGCTGCGCCAAATTCGTTTGCTCGAGACTGGCTTGAAAATCATTATATTCATTTGATTACAGGTATATTAACGGAGCTAACAGGCGAAGACTTGCTTATTAAATTTGTTGTTCAAAAAAACCAGGATTCGGACGATTTTGATTTGCCAGCGCCGATTATCCAAGCAAAAAATAATGAACATCATGATATTTCACCAGGTATGTTAAACCCGAAATATACTTTTGACACGTTTGTTATTGGCTCTGGTAACCGCTTTGCACATGCAGCTTCGCTAGCTGTAGCTGAAGCACCTGCTAAGGCATACAATCCATTCTTTATTTATGGGGGAGTAGGGCTAGGTAAAACGCACTTAATGCACGCTATTGGTCATTATGTATTAGAGCATAATCCAAATGCTAAAGTAGTGTACTTATCATCCGAGAAATTTACAAATGAATTTATTAACTCAATTCGTGATAACAAAGCACTTGATTTTCGCAATAAGTACCGCAACGTGGATGTACTGCTAATTGATGATATTCAATTCCTTGCTGGAAAAGAATCAACTCAAGAAGAATTTTTCCACACTTTTAATACTTTACATGAAGAATCCAAACAAATTGTTATATCAAGTGACCGACCTCCTAAGGAGATCCCAACTTTAGAAGATCGGCTCCGTTCACGTTTCGAGTGGGGGTTAATAACTGATATTGCGCCACCCGATTTGGAAACTCGTATCGCTATTTTGCGTAAAAAAGCAAAAGCAGACGGTCTAGAGGTACCAAATGAAGTAATGCTTTATATTGCGAACCAGATTGACTCCAATATTAGGGAGCTTGAAGGTGCGCTTATTCGCGTCGTTGCCTACTCATCTCTTGTAAACAAAGATATTACAGCGACATTAGCTGCCGAGGCATTGAAGGATATCATTCCAAATTCAAAACCGCGAACAGTGACAATATTAGACATTCAAAATGCAGTAGGGGAACATTTTAGTATACGTTTGGAAGATTTCGCTGCTAAAAAACGTACTAAATTAATTGCTTTTCCACGTCAAATCGCTATGTACTTATCGCGCGAATTGACAGATTTTTCGCTGCCCAAAATTGGCGAAGAATTTGGTGGCCGCGATCATACGACTGTCATCCATGCGCACGAAAAAATATCTTCTATGTTGAAAAATGACGTTCAACTTCAACAAGATGTTAAACAAATTCGTAGTATGCTAGGCAAGTAATTGCTGTGGACAAACTAACTATTTAAACACAAACTTATACACAGTCTATCTACATGTGGATAGACTGATTTTATTCATTAAAATATACTTATCCACAAATCCACAGGGCCTATTACTATATCTTTTTATTTTATATAAATAAATAATATAAATATGTGAGGGAAAACGAATGAAATTTGATATTTTACGTGACCGTTTATTAGAAGGTTTAAATGATGTCATGAAAGCAGTAAGTTCAAAAACAACTATTCCGATTTTAACTGGTATTAAAATTGACGTAACAGAGGAAGGGATCCGCTTAACTGGTAGTGATGCTGATATAACTATTCAAACATTTATTCCAGTAGAAGAAGATGGACAACAAATTATTCACATTACAGAAACAGGTTCAATTGTTGTACAAGCACGTATGTTTAATGAAATCGTACGTAAATTACCAACAAACGATGTTGAAATTCAAGTAACACCAGGTTTCCAAACGCATATTCGTTCAGGGAAATCGGAATTCCATTTAATTGGCTCAGATGCAGCAGAGTATCCTTTATTACCAGAGCTTACAGAAGATCAAAAATTTACTATTCCTGCTGATCTCTTAAAAACAATTATCCGTGAAACAGTATTCGCTGTTGCCACTTCAGAAAGTAGACCCGTGTTGACAGGTGTAAACTGGCAGATCAAAAATGAAACATTAATCTGTGTTGCAACAGATAGTCATCGTTTGGCAAGACGTAAAGTGCAACTCGAAAATTTACCAGAAGTTGAACATAGTGTAGTAATTCCAGGGAAAAGTTTGAATGAATTAAATAAAGTACTTGAAGATTCTACAAATCTTGTCCAAATCGTTATTACAAGTCAGCAAGTATTATTTAAAACTGGTGATGTATTATTCTTCTCTCGCTTACTGGAAGGAAATTATCCTGACACAACTCGTTTAATTCCTGAAGAGTATCAAACAAATATAACAATTAATGGTAAATCTTTATTACAAGCTATTGACCGTGCATCACTTGTTGCACGAGGAGATCGTAATAATGTTGTCCGTTTTGAAATTTTAGATAACCAAGCAGTTGAGGTTTCTTCTAATTCTCCTGAAATCGGTAAAGTACAAGAAGAAATTCCTGTGGAAGCATTAGAAGGGGAAGGTTTGAAAATCTCATTCAGTGCAAAATATATGATGGAAGCATTAAAAGCAATAGATGGACAAGACGTAGTTATTCAATTTACTGGGGCAATGAGACCGTTTATTTTACGTTCCGTTCATGATGATGCTATTTTACAATTAATTTTACCTGTACGAACTTACTAAAGAATATAAGATCTGTTAAGATAGTCGCTCATTGTGACTATCTTTTTTTACTTATGGCGTAATTTTAGGTATGATAGAGAGATAGACAGTCTGTATTCGGAGGGGAACACACTATGCAGGACATTAAAATTGATGAGGAGTTCATCACGTTAGGGCAACTTTTAAAAATTACTGATGCCATTAGTTCAGGTGGTATGGCCAAGTGGTTTTTACAAGAACATGCTGTATATGTAAACGGAGAAGTAGACGATCGTCGAGGTCGTAAATTACGTAACGGAGATATTGTAAATATTCCTGGATGTGGTCGTTTTCAAATTATAGGACCAACTGGACAATAAATTATGTATATTGAGCAAATAAAACTTACAAATTACCGTAACTATGATGCCTTAGCTTTAAACTTCTCTCCAAAAATTAATGTTTTCATTGGTGAAAATGCACAAGGAAAAACAAATGTTATGGAGTCCATCTATGTTTTAGCAATGGCTAAGTCCCATCGAACAACGAACGATAAAGAATTGATACGTTGGGATTCAGACTATGGTAAAATAGAAGGGGCCGTTAAAAAAAGGCATGGTATTTTACCGATCGAACTTACGATTACAAAGAAAGGTAAAAAGGGCAAGATAAATCATATAGAGCAAAGTCGCCTTAGTCATTATATTGGTCAAATGAATGTCGTTATGTTTGCGCCAGAGGATTTGAACGTTGTTAAGGGAAGTCCGCAAATACGTCGGCGTTTTATTGATATGGAGATTGGGCAAATTTCGCCTGTCTATTTACATGATTTATTAACCTTTCAAAAAGTTTTAAAACAACGTAACCATTTTTTAAAAATGAACCAAGGCAAGTCCATGCCAAATGATGTGATGTATGAGGTCTACAATGAACAATATATTCACGCTGCTACCCAAATTATTCGTAAAAGATTTCAATTTATGGATTTATTGCAAGAGTGGGCGGAACCCATACACGCAGGTATATCGCAAGGTAAGGAAACACTGGTTATAAAATATCGTACGGTAGCTGGTATTGAAAAAGAACACTCTACTAGTGAAATTGAAAATACTTTACATCAAAAATTAATTGAAGCGAGAGAACGTGAATTTGATAGAGGCGTGACATTAGTTGGTCCACACCGAGATGATTTACAATTTTTAGTGAATGGCTATGATGTTCAAACTTATGGTTCACAAGGACAGCAGCGTACTACTGCATTGTCTTTAAAGCTTGCTGAAATTGAATTAATTAAACAAGAAACAAATGAAACACCCATACTACTTTTAGATGATGTTTTATCGGAACTCGATGATTATCGCCAATCGCATTTATTAAATACCATTCAGGGTGAAGTCCAAACCTTTGTTACAACCACAAGTGTGGAAGGAATTCATCATGAAACGATGGAACAGGCTCAACTGTTCCACGTGAAACAAGGTGCGATTGAAAGAAGTTAGCCAGGGTAGTTTTTTAGATTACAAAAAGAATGGTAATAGTCAGCTCGGTTGACTGTTCATTCATTTACACACAATGATGTTATGAAGGAGTAGATGAAAGCCGTGGCTATAGAGAACGAAGGTTTACAAAACCAAGCTTATGAGGCCGATCAGATACAGGTATTAGAAGGTTTAGAAGCAGTACGTAAAAGACCAGGGATGTATATCGGTTCAACTAGCTCTAAAGGGCTTCACCATTTAGTATGGGAAATTGTTGATAATAGTATCGATGAAGCACTTGCAGGATTTTGTACAGATATCAAAGTAACAATTGAAAAAGAAAACTGGATTCGTGTAGAAGATAACGGTCGTGGTATTCCAGTTAGTATTCAAGAAAAAATGGGTAAGCCTGCTGTTGAAGTTATTATGACTGTTTTACATGCTGGTGGTAAATTTGGCGGTGGAGGCTATAAAGTTTCTGGTGGTCTTCATGGAGTTGGAGCATCAGTAGTAAATGCACTTTCTGTGGAAACAATTGTTCAAGTACATCGTGAAGGTCATATCCATGAAATAAAATTTGAACGTGGAAAAACAGTTCAAGAGTTAATGGTTATCGGTGACACAGATCATAATGGTACAACAACGCGTTTTAAAGCTGACCCAGAAATATTTAAAGAAACTACTGTTTATGAATATGATATTTTAGCTCATCGTATTAGAGAATTGGCTTATTTAAATCGTGGTATTAAGATTACGATTGCTGATGAACGAGAAGAAGAGATTCGCTCAACAACATACCACTATGAAGGTGGTATTCGCTCTTATGTTGAGCATTTAAATCAATCCAAAGAGCCAATCCATGATCCAATTGATGTTCTTGGGGAGAAGGATGGCATCACAGTAGAAATTGCTATGCAATATAATGCTGGATTCTCTTCTAATATTTTTTCATTTGCTAATAACATTAATACGTATGAGGGCGGTACACATGAGTCAGGGTTTAAAACAGCCCTTACACGCGTTATTAATGACTATGCACGAAAAAGTGGATTACTAAAAGAATCTGACGCTAATCTTACAGGTGAGGATGTACGAGAAGGGTTAACAGCTATAGTTTCTGTGAAACACCCAGATCCGCAATTTGAAGGACAAACAAAAACAAAGTTAGGGAATTCAGAAGTAAGTCAAATTACCAATTCTTTGTTCTCAGATGGCTTTGAGCGTTTTATGTTAGAAAATCCAACGGTTGCACGAAAGATTGTGGAAAAAGGATTAATGGCAGCCCGTGCTCGTGTAGCTGCGAAAAAAGCACGTGAGTTTACTCGTCGTAAAAATGCCCTCGAAGTATCTAGCTTACCGGGTAAATTAGCTGACTGTTCTTCTACTAACCCAGCTGATTGTGAAATTTATATTGTTGAGGGTGATTCTGCCGGCGGTTCGGCTAAATCTGGACGTGATCGACACTTCCAAGCAATTTTACCTTTACGTGGTAAAATCCTTAACGTTGAGAAAGCTCGTCTAGATAAAATCTTATCGAATGCGGAAATCCGTGCGATGATAACAGCATTCGGCACTGGTATTGGTGAGGAGTTTAATTTAGAGAAAGCTCGTTATCATAAAATCATTATCATGACAGATGCCGATGTCGATGGGGCACATATTCGTACATTACTTTTAACATTCTTCTTCCGTTTCCTTCGACCACTTATAGAAGCAGGCTATATTTATATTGCACAGCCACCACTTTATCAAGTGAAACAAGGTAAACATATTGAGTATTGCTATGATGAAGAGACATTAAAAGAAATTTTAGAACGGCTACCAAAAATGCCAAAGCCAAATGTGCAGCGTTATAAAGGTCTTGGAGAAATGAACGCTGAACAGCTTTGGGAAACAACAATGGATCCTGAGTACCGCACATTATTACAAGTAGAATTAGATGATGCAATTAAAGCAAACCAAGCATTTGAACGTTTAATGGGCGATGAAGTTGAACCTCGTCGTCAATTTATCGAGGAAAATGCCGTATACGCTAATTTAGATATCTAATTTTTCTTGAGAGGAGGTCTACACTTTGTCAGAACAAGAACGCTCCGGTGTTAAAGGAGTTAATATAACAGAAGAAATTGAAACATCCTTTCTTGATTATGCAATGAGTGTAATTGTATCACGTGCATTACCTGATGTACGTGATGGATTAAAACCAGTTCATCGTCGTATTTTATATGGGATGCAGGAATTAGGTAATACAGCAGATAAAGCCTACAAAAAGTCAGCACGTATCGTTGGGGATGTAATGGGTAAGTACCATCCACATGGTGACTCTTCCATCTATGATGCAATGGTACGTATGGCACAAGATTTTAGCTATCGCTACATGCTTGTTGATGGTCACGGAAACTTTGGTTCTGTTGATGGTGATGGCGCAGCAGCCATGCGTTATACAGAATCACGTATGTCTAAAATAGCAATGGAAATGCTCCGTGATATTAATAAAGATACAATTGACTATACAGATAACTATGATGGATCAGAAAAAGAACCAATAGTTTTACCAAGTCGCTATCCAAATCTTTTAGTCAACGGTGCTGCAGGGATTGCTGTAGGTATGGCAACAAATATTCCTCCGCATCAATTGGGCGAAACAATTGATGCTGTTATAGCACTTTCTGAAAATCCGGCCATTACGACTGAAGAGCTGATGGAAATCATTCCTGGCCCTGATTTTCCTACTGGTGGATTAATTTTAGGACGTAGTGGTATTCGTAGAGCCTATGAAACTGGTCGAGGTTCCATTATCATCCGTGCGAAAGTGGAAATTGAGCAAAAGGCAAATGGTAAGGAAACTATTCTTATTCATGAATTGCCTTACCAAGTGAATAAGGCTAAGCTTATTGAAAAAATTGCAGAGCTTGTACGTGATAAAAAAATAGATGGAATCACAAATTTACGTGATGAATCAGACCGTCGTGGTATGCGTGTAGTGATTGAAGTTCGTAAAGATGCAAATGCTAATGTTGTACTAAATAATTTATATAAACAAACAGCTATGCAATCTAGCTTCGGTATCAATATGCTATCTTTAGTAAACGGTCAGCCTAAAGTATTAGGCTTAAAAGAAATGCTATACCATTATTTAGAACACCAAAAAGTAATTATTCGTCGTCGTACAGAGTTTGATCTTCGAAAAGCTGAAGACCGCGCTCACATTTTAGAAGGCTTACGAATCGCACTCGATCATATTGATGAAATAATCGCTATTATACGTGGTTCACGTAGTGGTGAAGAAGCAAAACCTCAATTAATGGAACGCTTTAACTTATCGGAGCGTCAGGCTCAAGCTATTTTAGATATGCGCCTCGTTCGATTAAGTGGCTTAGAACGTGAAAAAATTGAAGCAGAATATCAAGAGCTTCAAGTTCTTATAGCTGAATTAAAGGCAATCTTAGCAGATGAAGAGAAAATTGTAGATATTATTCGTACTGAAATCTTAGAGTTGAAAGAACGTTTTAATGATACACGCCGTACTGAGATTACATCAGGTGGAATTGAAATGATTGAGGATGAGGATTTAATTCCTGTTGAAAACTCAGTTGTTACTTTAACACATAATGGCTATATCAAGCGTTTAGCTGCGAATACATATCGTAGTCAAAAGCGTGGTGGTCGTGGTGTACAAGGAATGGGTACAAATGAAGACGACTTTGTAGAGCATCTAATGAATACTTCTACCCACGATACAATTTTATTCTTCACGTCTAAAGGTAAAGTATTTAGAGCAAAAGGATATGAAATTCCTGAGTTCGGTCGCACTGCTAAAGGGTTACCAATCGTAAACTTGCTTAATATAGAAAAAGGCGAAAAAGTAACAGCTATGATTCGTGTTGCGTCGTTTGATGAAGATGCTTACTTTATCTTTACCACAAAAACAGGTATTACAAAACGTACCCCTGTATCACAATTTGCTAACATCCGAACAAATGGTTTAATCGCAATCAGCTTGAGAGAAGACGACGATCTTATTTCGGTACGTCTTACAGATGGAGAGAAACAAGTGATTATTGGTACTCGCGATGGTATGCTCGTTCGTTTCCAAGAAGACGACATTCGATCTATGGGCCGTACAGCTGGTGGTGTTCGAGGCATTAAGCTACGTGATGGTGATGAAGTAGTTGGCATGGAGATTGTTGAACCAGGGCAAGAAATATTAGTAGTAACTGAAAAAGGTTACGGTAAACGTACTTCTGAAGAGGACTATCGTTTACAAAGTCGTGGTGGAGTAGGACTGAAAACTATTCAGATTACAGATAAGAATGGTCCAATGGTGGCTGTAAAAACCGTCGATGGTTCTGAGGATTTAATGCTTATAACTATTAATGGTATGCTTATCCGTATGGATGTAAATGATATTTCATTAATTGGGCGCAGTACGCAAGGTGTACGTTTAATTCGACTAGGAGATGACGAATTGGTTGCAACTGTCGCTAAAGTGGAAAAAGCAGAAGAGTCTTTTGAAGACGAAGAGGAAGTCGAAGAATAATATAATCCGATGACGACATTATTGAATGTCGTCATCGGTTTTTTTACGTAAATAATGAAAAATAAGTAATTATTTTGAATTCCATGATAAAATGATAATACCTTATTTTGAAGCAAGAAATAGTGGAGAGGTGTTCATTCTGTGGAAACTATACATGTTCCAATTTCAGAGCTAGGTGTTGGCAAGGTAATTTCTGAAGATATATTTGCTAATACACAGTATCCGATTATTTTCAAAGATACAATGATTTCTTATGTACACTTGCAAGTTTTTCATGCATTTAATATTTTCACCGTCCCCGTTTATAAAAGTGAAAATGATATTCGTGTAGAAAAGAATGAAAGTGATGTCGAAGTTATAATAGAAGAACTTCCAACTTTTAGGAAAATCTATAATCATTCTGTTGAACAGTTTAAAAAAGAATTTAAAAACTGGGAAGCGGGCGCCAAGGTGGATATTGCAAAGGCCAGAACAATTATTTTACCTTTAGTAGAGATGGTACTAGAAGATCGTACTATTATTTTTGATTTAAATGAGTATTCAAATCCAAAAGACTACCTGTATCATCATTGTGTAGCAACTGGTCTGATTGCCTCAGTTATTGCTCAAAAACTTGGTTATGATAGAGGAACCACTATTCAAGTAGCCATCGGTGGTTTATTGGCTGATTGTGGTATGGCTAAAGTACATCCTCGTATCAGGGATAAGAAGACACCATTAACAGAGCAAGAATATGATGAGATATATAAACACCCGATTTATAGCCATAATATGGTGAAAGATTTGACCATTTTAAAAGAAACGATGAAAGAAGCAATCTTCCAACATCATGAACGTTTAAATGGTAGTGGATATCCGAAGAACGAAAAGATCGCCAATATTTCTATATTTGCACAAATCATTGCTGTTGCAGACGTTTTTCATGCTATGACATGTGAACGAGTATATAGAACGAAACAATCTTCATTTAAAGTAATTGAAATGATTAATGAATCTGAGTTTGGTAAATTTGATATTAAAGTAGTACGTGCATTAATTGATATTGTTGCAGATCTTCCGATAGGTACAATTGTAGAGCTTTCTAATTTAGAACGTGGGGAAGTAATGTTTGTAAATAAATTTGCCCCAACACGACCACTTATTAAATTAATTCATTCAGGGGAAATTTTTGATTTAGGGAAAAATCGCAGTTTTTATATTTCACGTATCATAACTAATTTATAGATAGACGGGCAAACTATATTATGTGGTTTGCCTTTTTTTATTAGGTAAGAGATGTACTCTACGCAAGTGCTAATATAATTTTTTCTTAACAAACACTTCGCAATAATAGTAATCAATTAAATAGTGAGCATTTTAACCATAATCGTTTTTTGAAACATTTATATATTGTATTAAAATATTTTTGGAAAAACTGTTGACTTTGTTTTGGAATCTTGATATTATAAATGAGTCGCCAAGAGGTGACGACGAAATAAACAAAATGAACCTTGAAAACTGAA
>NZ_LDUJ01000028.1:0-3068 GCF_001043675.1 Lysinibacillus sp. LK3 | reverse complement strand
TTGTTCTTTGAAAACTGGATAAAACGACATTGAAATTGTAACAAACACATTTATTTTTTAAGTTTTTTATAGGCTTAATAACTTGGTTAAGTTATTAAGGGCGCACGGCGAATGCCTTGGCACTAGGAGCCGAAGAAGGACGGCACTAACACCGATATGCTTCGGGGAGCTGTAAGTGAGCTTTGATCCGGAGATTTCCGAATGGGGGAACCCACTACGTTTAATCGCGTAGTATCTTGACGTGAATACATAGCGTCTTGAAGGCAGACCCAGGGAACTGAAACATCTAAGTACCTGGAGGAAGAGAAAGAAAAATCGATTCCCTGAGTAGCGGCGAGCGAAACGGGAAGAGCCCAAACCAAGAGGCTTGCCTCTTGGGGTTGTAGGACACTCTATACGGAGTTACAAAAGAGCGAGTTAGATGAAGCGACTTGGAAAGGTCCGCCAGAGCAGGTAAAAGCCCTGTAGTCGAAAGTTCGTTCTCTCCTGAGTGGATCCTGAGTACGGCGGAACACGTGAAATTCCGTCGGAATCCGGGAGGACCATCTCCCAAGGCTAAATACTACCTAGTGACCGATAGTGAACCAGTACCGTGAGGGAAAGGTGAAAAGCACCCCGGAAGGGGAGTGAAAGAGATCCTGAAACCGTGTGCCTACAAGTAGTTAGAGCCCGTTAATGGGTGATAGCGTGCCTTTTGTAGAATGAACCGGCGAGTTACGATTACGTGCAAGGTTAAGCTTTAGAAGGCGGAGCCGCAGCGAAAGCGAGTCTGAATAGGGCGAAATAGTACGTGGTCGTAGACCCGAAACCAGGTGATCTACCCATGTCCAGGGTGAAGGTGAGGTAACACTTACTGGAGGCCCGAACCCACGCACGTTGAAAAGTGCGGGGATGAGGTGTGGGTAGCGGAGAAATTCCAATCGAACTTGGAGATAGCTGGTTCTCTCCGAAATAGCTTTAGGGCTAGCCTCGTGATGAGAATACTGGAGGTAGAGCACTGTTTGGACTAGGGGGCCATCCCGGTTTACCGAATTCAGACAAACTCCGAATGCCAGATATTTATACACGGGAGTCAGACTGCGAGTGATAAGATCCGTAGTCAAAAGGGAAACAGCCCAGACCACCAGCTAAGGTCCCAAAGTAATCGTTAAGTGGAAAAGGATGTGGCGTTGCACAGACAACCAGGATGTTGGCTTAGAAGCAGCCATCATTTAAAGAGTGCGTAATAGCTCACTGGTCGAGTGACGCTGCGCCGAAAATGTATCGGGGCTAAACGATTCACCGAAGCTGTGGATTGACATCTACGATGTCAGTGGTAGGAGAGCGTTCTAAGTGCGTTGAAGTCAGATCGGAAGGACTGGTGGAGCGCTTAGAAGTGAGAATGCCGGTATGAGTAGCGAAAGACGGGTGAGAATCCCGTCCACCGTATGACTAAGGTTTCCTGAGGAAGGCTCGTCCGCTCAGGGTTAGTCGGGACCTAAGCCGAGGCCGATAGGCGTAGGCGATGGACAACAGGTTGATATTCCTGTACCACCTCCTCACCGTTTGAGAAATGGGGGGACGCAGTAGGATAGGGTAAGCGCGCCGTTGGTTGTGCGCGTCCAAGCAGTAAGGCGTGTGTGTAGGCAAATCCGCACACTGTAACGTTGAGCTGTGATGGCGAGTCCGTATGGACGAAGTTCCTGATTTCACACTGCCAAGAAAAGCCTCTATCGAGGTGAGAGGTGCCCGTACCGCAAACCGACACAGGTAGTCGAGGAGAGAATCCTAAGGTGTGCGAGAGAACTCTCGTTAAGGAACTCGGCAAAATGACCCCGTAACTTCGGGAGAAGGGGTGCTCTTGAGCGTGCAAGCGCATGAGAGCCGCAGTGAATAGGCCCAGGCGACTGTTTAGCAAAAACACAGGTCTCTGCAAAACCGTAAGGTGACGTATAGGGGCTGACGCCTGCCCGGTGCTGGAAGGTTAAGAGGAGTGGTTAGCGCAAGCGAAGCTGCGAATTGAAGCCCCAGTAAACGGCGGCCGTAACTATAACGGTCCTAAGGTAGCGAAATTCCTTGTCGGGTAAGTTCCGACCCGCACGAAAGGCGTAACGATCTGGGCACTGTCTCAACGAGAGACTCGGTGAAATTATAGTACCTGTGAAGATGCAGGTTACCCGCGACAGGACGGAAAGACCCCGTGGAGCTTTACTGTAGCCTGATATTGAATTTTGGTACAACTTGTACAGGATAGGTAGGAGCCAGAGATCTCGGAGCGCCAGCTTCGAAGGAGGCGTCGGTGGGATACTACCCTGGTTGTATTGAAATTCTAACCCATGCCCCTTAGCGGGGCAGGAGACAGTGTCAGGCGGACAGTTTGACTGGGGCGGTCGCCTCCTAAAAGGTAACGGAGGCGCCCAAAGGTTCCCTCAGAATGGTTGGAAATCATTCGTAGAGTGTAAAGGCACAAGGGAGCTTGACTGCGAGACCTACAAGTCGAGCAGGGTCGAAAGACGGGCTTAGTGATCCGGTGGTTCCGCATGGAAGGGCCATCGCTCAACGGATAAAAGCTACCCCGGGGATAACAGGCTTATCTCCCCCAAGAGTCCACATCGACGGGGAGGTTTGGCACCTCGATGTCGGCTCATCGCATCCTGGGGCTGTAGTCGGTCCCAAGGGTTGGGCTGTTCGCCCATTAAAGCGGTACGCGAGCTGGGTTCAGAACGTCGTGAGACAGTTCGGTCCCTATCCGTCGTGGGCGTAGGAAATTTGAGAGGAGCTGTCCTTAGTACGAGAGGACCGGGATGGACACACCGCTGGTGTACCAGTTGTCTTGCCAAAGGCATCGCTGGGTAGCTATGTGTGGACGGGATAAGTGCTGAAAGCATCTAAGCATGAAGCCCCCCTCAAGATGAGATTTCCCATTACGCAAGTAAGTAAGATCCCTCAAAGACGATGAGGTAGATAGGTTCGAGGTGGAAGTGTGGTGACACATGGAGCTGACGAATACTAATCGATCGAGGACTTAACCAAAAAAGTTTGAAACATTCAATGCACCGTTTATCCAGTTTTGAAAGAACAAGTAAGTT
>NZ_LDUJ01000027.1:0-104833 GCF_001043675.1 Lysinibacillus sp. LK3 | reverse complement strand
CAAGCCACCTGTCTCTTGTTACTTTCAAAACTAGTTAAAAAAGGACATGAACACGCCATACCAAATACCTCCTATTTATGTATTGTATTTATTAACTAAATACAAAATCAATAATAACATATAAATCAATTATTTACATAGATTTACATAAAAGGTTTATTAATTGTATATAAATAGAATTTTTTGGTTAAACTAACAATATTTACAGTTCTATTTTAATGTAATTTATTTCTCTGAATATTAACCTGAAAGAAGATGAAAAGAGCATATACTAGTTATCAATCCCAATCCATTTCGGAACGGGATCATGGAATGAATGAATAAATAATTATTAATGAGCATTATCGTAGGCTAATAACAGCAAACTCGAATGTTCAATTCTATACTCTTTGTTGGAGAAAATAGATTATTAGAAGAGGTTAAAAGGGTAAAAAAAGTACGGGGCATGTCCATAATTTAAAATATCACTATTTTAAAAATTAAACTGGCACAAAAGTATTATTTTTGCTAAAGTAAAACCCGAACGAATTTGCAAGAACATACGATGTTTTGCCATTGTTCGGGCTTTCTAAATATAGCGCTTAATTTTTTGAAAATAATTCGGCTTTCTCAAAGACTGACTAATTAGTTGTTACCTAGCCTCTTTACTTTTTTAATTAGCCACAGCAACCAATTTGAGTTTCATTACACATTATTAATTTCTTCACATCATTAAAACCCCATTCTTTACACCATGTGTAATCTCTTTCCACTTTTTTCTGACGACCAGAATCTCCCTTACATCCAAATGTAGCACAAGCCACCTGTCTCTTGTTACTTTCAAAACTAGTTAAAAAAGGACATGAACACGCCATACCAAATACCTCCTATTTATGTATTGTATTTATTAACTAAATACAAATCAATAATAACATATTATTCACTTTTTTACATAGTTTTACATAAAAGGAGTATTAATTGTAGGTAAATAGAATTTTTTGGTTTAAACTAACAATTTTATGAACTCATCTCATCTAGCAAATGATGAGATCATTCTAAAAAACTTGACGTAATCAATAGATATTGCCATGGGCGCTATTGATATGTTCAAGTACTAGAAATGAATGGTACTATGGAACTCGAACTTCATTTACTTGATGTCACTTCAAACTGAAAGGCCATTGATGATTCTAAGATTCAGCTGACCGGAAATTTGCTGCCTACTTCCTTCAGATTTCACTTCTCCACTGACACCATTAACCTATATTTTAGTCCCCAAGCTCTAGAATTTCACCCATCCCATTAGTTTATGTCCATACTGGGAATAAAAAAAAGCATCAAGAATAAATTCTCGATGCTTTTTGTCAATACAGTTCCTATTTACTAAATTTTACATCTAACTAGGGATGATACATAAGAAACAAAAAAGTATTTCTGATTTTCTAAAATCGCTTAAACCACTGGTTCGTCAGTACCCCATTGTTTTTTCTCTTTTTTGTGTATTTGACCATCTGATTTTTTCATTTCACGAATCTTAAGTGAATACCAGATTTGTGCTGCTATACAAATTGAAGAATACATACCTGTGATTAAACCAACTAATAACGCGATTGAGAAGTTTTGAATTGATGGTGCACCTAAAATAAGAAGTGCCACTGTTACAATAATAACCGTTAACACTGTGTTAACAGATCGACCCATTGTTTGACGTAATGATTTGTTAACGATATTCGCTAACACTTCACGGTCTTTAATCGTATCATACCGATCTAAGTTTTCACGCATACGGTCAAACGTAACGATCGTATCATTAATAGAATAACCGACAATAGTCAGTACAGCTGCAATGAACGTAATGTCAACTTCTAAGCGCATAAAACTAAATACAGCAACAATTAAGAATATGTCATGTAATAATGAAACAATTGCACCAACACCCATGCGCCATTCGAAACGAACCGCTACATAGATAATAATACCTATAGCCGCAAAAGATAGAGCTTTGATTGCATTTTTCACAAGCTCTTTACCAACAGTGTCAGATACTGTACTTACTGTTGGCTTATGCCCATACTTTTCAGTAGCATCTTTTTGTAATTTTAAAATATTTGCTTGAGATAAATCATCTTTATAGCGAATTACTGCATTGTTACTTTTTTCACCAGAAAGAACGATATCTTCCGATGAGAGGTCGATGCTATCTAAATATTTTGATACTTCTTCTTTATTTAACGTTTGATCTGCTTCAATTTGAACACGGGTACCACTTGAGAAATCAACACCAAGGTTTAATCGGAATATACCAAGAACCACTAAACCTGCTACTAGAATAGCTAATGAGAATGTATAGAATTTTTTGCGGTTGTGTACAAAGTCAAAACGATCGAATTTCGTTGACAAATCTAATGTTCCGATATTTTCATCTAAGCTATGCTGTTTAGATTTTGGAATACCAAACCATGCTGGATTGTTGAAATAGCCACTATTTACAAGTAATCCTTGTAGTACACGAGAGCCCCAAACAGCTGTTAAGAAGCTTAGTAAAATACTAATAATTAATGTTGTGGCAAACCCTTTGACAGAACTTGTACCCCATTGGAATAATACTGCAGCTGCTAATAGTGTAGTTAGCTGTGCATCAACAATAGCTGATAAAGACTCCTTCGAGCCAATCTGGAATGCTTGTTTAACCGAATAACCGACACGTAATTCCTCCCGAATACGCTCTGCCGCAAGAATATTCGCGTCTACTGCCATCCCTATACCAAGCACAATAGCTGCGATACCTGGAAGTGTTAACACCGCATTAATCCAGTCAAATACAACGAGTACTAGGAAAGTAAAAATGGCTAGTGTAATAATGGAAATTACCCCAGGTAAACGATAGTAGAATAGCATAAATAAGAAAATTATTACTACACCCACAATGCCTGCGAATACAGTGTTTTTCAAAGCATCCTCACCGAACTGTGCACCTACTGAAGTAGAATAAATTTCATTAAGCTTCACAGGAAGTGCCCCAGCATTTAAAATACCTGCTAAATTTTTAGTTTCTTCAACAGAGAAATTACCGCTAATCATAACATCTGTTGTATTTAATGTTTGACTAACTGTTGCAGCAGATGCATAGCGAGGCTTTGCTTTTTGCGATTCCGCTTTATAGGAATCGACACCCTCTTCAAAGTCTAACCATACAACCAGTAAATTTTGACCTGCTGGCTTTGCAGCAATTTTACTTGTAATATCAGCAAATTTTTGCGCATCCTTTAGTGTTAGTGAAACAATTGGACGATTTTGTTGGTCAAAGGAATCTTTAGCGCCACCTGGCTTTAAGTCGTCACCATCTAATAGTAAATTGTCATCAACATCACGGAATGTTAAATTTGCAGAAGTAGACAATAACTTACGTGCCGATTCCTGATCCTCAACACCTGCTAATTGCACACGAATACGATTTTCACCTTCAATTTCAATGCTTGGCTCACTTACACCAATTTCATTAATACGTTTATCGAGTGCCTTCGCAGTTGCCGAAACAACTACTGGTGTAATTTTTTGTCCTTCTTTTAATTCATTTACCTCGTAAAGCACTTCAAACCCGCCCTGTAAGTCAAGACCAAGCTTGATGTCCTTTAACACGCCGTTTACAGTCGTACTAATACCTGCTGCCAATAGCACGATAATCAGTAGGAATGCAACTATACGACTTTTTAGTTTCATCAATAAATCCTCCTCGAATTGGTGTAAGGGCTGTCCTTACACGCCAAACAAGTAACTAGCAATACCTTTTGAAACGTTTAATCCTCCTTTTCATCTAGAATCGTGTTACCTGTGCTTCAAAAAGGTTGCTATACTTATTTCAATCGTTCATAACGCGCAAGTTTATCTTAGTATTATTAGGTACTAGCCTTCTAAATGTCAATAAAAGCAATGAAGACTTATGTAAGTAAGAACTTATTCAAAATAAAAAAAGCGCAACACACTTATTATGAAACAGGTTGCGCTTGGTGTCAATTCAACACGTATAGGATTCTTAGAATTATTGTAAAATTTGACACATCATTGATTACGTTCTGACTGGACCAAGCAGTAATTGTAACTCGTCTGTATTGACTTCTTCAAACCAATTATTACTTTGTAAAAACTCTACTTGATTAAATGAGACGATATCAGATGGTGATACCGAAAAAATGGTAGAAATGACTTCATGTAAACGTAGTTGCTCAACTTTCTTTTTACGCCATTTTTTTTCAATACAGTAGCGCCAGAGTTCTTCGGCTGTAATAGCATTATATTGATAATGCTGGAACTCTGCTATCTTACTATCAATTGCCGGACGAATCTTTTCAAATAGTTGCTCATATTGCATACTCATTTTGAATCATCTCCAATCAAAGTCGTAACGTAAGACATGCTTGCATACAAATAGTGTAAATGAATTTTTGCGGCTTGAGAAGGGACGGATGGCATGAGTTCTTTTGTACGAGGTACATTATTTTTAATGTTTGTGATTTTTTTATCTAAACTTTTTGGCTTCTTTTATAGAATGCAATTTATGCGGATTGCTGGTGAAGAGGCTGTCGGTATTTATATGACCGTCTATCCAGCTTTTATTTTCTTCATCTCACTCATTCAACTAGGACTACCTATCGCTGTGGCTAAAATAGTGGCTGAATTACTAGCAAAAAATAAACGTGAGAACATCTTTGGTGTCATGCGTACAGCCATTCTTTGGTCATTCATTGGCATGATCATTTTTATGCCACTCGTTGCACTAACAATACCATATATTTCAACAACTCTATTACATAATGAACAGACAACATTTACACTATGGATTGCACTCTTTGCTGTACCAGTATCAGTTGGATCTGGCTTATTACGTGCCTATTTACAAGGTGTTGCAAAGATTACACCGACAGCATGGGCACAAATGATCGAACAAATTGTACGTATTAGCTTCATTACTTTAATGCTACCCTATGTGGCTAATTACAATAATGCTGCTGTCACGGCTGCGGCGGCAATGGGCATTACACTGCTAGCCGAAGTTGTAGCATTCTTGTATTTATGGCTACACTATATCGTTTCCAAAAAGAAATTACTGACACGAAAAACTAAAATTGAAGGGTATCCTGCATCACCAATGTTACGTATTGCCCTTCCCTCTGCAGGCAGTAAGCTTTTTGGTTCTTTCACTTGGTTTTTAGAGCCGATTATCTTTTTAAAAGCTTTAACTGTGGCCGGTTTAACCGCTTCTGCTGCCACTATTTTATATGGTGTCATCTCCGGTGTTTTGGTGCCATTACTGTTATTTCCTGCGTTTGTATCAACAGCCTTATCGATTGTGCTCATTCCAGCTGTTAGTGATGCCGTCGCTCGTCAGCACACCCCGCTATTACAGGAACGAATTTCGGTGTCCCTAAGATTGTCTTCGCTAGTGGGGTGCTTTGCTGCTACGTATTTCTTTGTGCATGGAGATGAATTAGCGATGAAGCTTTTCCATTTAGAAGAAAATCGTGGGTACGTTAAAATTTTAGCACCTATTTTTTATTTTTATTATATTCAAAGTCCTCTACACTCCATCTTACAGGCAATTGGTGAGGCAAGAGCTGCCATGATGAACTCCATCTATGGTGGGCTAGGTAAACTTTTCGTGATGTTTGTACTTGCCTCTCAACCAGGTATCCAAGAAAAAGGAGCCGTTGTAGCTATTGGCTTTGGGGTATTACTAACGTCATTCTTGCATATAGCAACAGTTAGACAACGTAAAAACCTCCGTGCTGGCTTCAGAATGTTTGTCGTGCCTTATAGTTGTTTTATTGCTGTTTGCGTCGCCCAGTATTTCCTTATTCCAATACTATCACTACCATTTATTTTAAGTAGTGGTGTGACATTATTTTTGCTATTTACCTTTTTATTATTTACCAATCAGTTGCGTATTACAGATTTCCGTTACATTAAAAAATTGGCGAAGAAAGTCTAGGATTCCTTTAATTGAATATGCAGCTTATTGTCTTCCCAAATACAAAAAAATACTGTTTCACTGTCAGTAATATTATTTTTTGCTAGCTCACCCATTAGCCATTCCACATCTTTATGCATGGTAAATAAATGTCTTTCTTGGATATCACCGTCGATAATCAATGGATACACAAAGGCTTTTTCATCTTTTTTATAGACAGAAAGATTGCCTGAAGGCTCTAAATACGCAAAGGCTACATCTGTCACAGATGCAATTCCGTTTTCTCGTAATTGCTGACATAAATCATCTAAATTATAGCGGTGTTTTCTCATCTCACTCTCTAAAATAACACCGTCTTTTACTAATAAAGCAGGGTCACCATCCACTAGGTCACGTATTTTTTTGAACTTTAATGACAAAAAGGCACTTAATATTTGAATAAAGAGCAAAATAATGATAGGTAGTATGGCATTAAAGAGAGGATTTTTATAATCGTCTAGCGCAAAGGCCGCTACTTCTGCAATTAATACAAATACGACCAAATCGATGACTGATAATTCACCTACTTCTCGTTTACCCATTAAACGGAAAACGATGATGATAAACACATACAAAAAGCAAGTTCTAAAAATAATATGGTAATATTCTTCCATATAAACACCCCCATACTATCAAGGTGACCTTACTTATTGTTTTTTATACAGTTTTCAAGGAATAGTCCCTACTTGTTCGTACACACTAACATAGAGCTTAGATGCTTATCACAATAAACATGCAAACAAGGTGAGGACATGACAAAAAAAATAATCGTTTTCGTTTTTGTTTATATCCTTTTTCTTATTAGACCTTATCCTATTTACGGGTATCAAGAACAGGAAATACCTATTCTTATGTACCATCATTTAGAGGACAATATAAACAATACTACAGTTATTTCACCCAAAAGCTTCGAAAATCAAATGAAATTACTTAAAATGGAAGGCTATCAGGCCATTTCTGCTCAGCAATTATATGATTACTTAAACGACCAAGCGCCGTTACCTCAAAAGCCCGTGTTAATTACTTTTGACGATGGGTATTTTAGTAATTATGAAAAAGCTTACCCGATATTGAAAAAATATGATATGCATGCAGAAATCTTTGTGATTGCAAGCCGAATCTTAGAGATGAATGGAAACAATTACCATCCAAATGAAACAGCAAAGATGAGTTGGGATCAATTAAAGGAAATGAAGGATTATATTACAATCCAGAGTCATACTTGGGACTTACATTATAAATTACCTTCAAAAAATGGTAAACTAAATGGCGCAGTATTTGGTCCTAGTATTGTAAATGGGCAACTAGAGAGTCAGGTTGAATATGAAGAAAGAGTAAGAAATGATTTTATTCATTCAAGAAAAATAATCAAAGAAAAGTTAGGATATGAACCAATAGCAATAAGCTATCCTTATGGGATTTACTCACCCTCCACCATCAAATTAGCCAAGGAAGCTGGCTTTAAGATGGCCTTTGTCATACAAAATAAACATGTGAAAAAAGGCGATTCCCTATTTACGTTAAGCCGAATAACGATTAATGGCAATGATACTGGTGAGGCATTCATTCATAAATTAAAAACTACAACTGCAAAAAACATCTAAACACTGCCTTCTAATATTGTATAAAAAAGACTTACAATATAGCTATCGCCTATTGTAAGCCTTTTCTTCTTTGTTACTGATTGTCATTGACAATTCGTCCAATTGCTTGACGGTCAAATTTCACTCGTACATTGTCAGCAATTTTTAATGTCACTGCTGTGTCTTCAATTGCATCAATAACACCGTGTAAACCACCAATCGTAATGACTTTATCTCCACGTTGCAAACTACTTTGCATATTTTGTGTTTCCTGCTGTCTTTTTTTAGCTGGACGGATTAAGATAAACCACATTGCAACGAACATTAATAATATTGGTGCTAATCCTAATAATTGATCCATAATAGCATCTTGCCCCCTTTCCAAATCTCACTTTTTTAGTATAGACTATTCCACCATTAAAAAGCGATGGACAAGCCCAAAAATTTTCTCAATTACTAATATTTTTTCTATGATTGACAATATTTTGCTAGAAATATTCACTTTTTACAAAGTTTTGAATGATTTGCAAAACTATTGCTATTGATTATGGACATTAGGGGATGCCTAATGTCCTTTTTTTAATTTAGCGCATGAATGATCCTATTCGTCTAGTTTAAAAGTTTTTTGCATCTGGCCCATTAAAGCCGTATTTTTCAAAGAACTCTTCACGGAAATCACCAAGGCGATCTTGACGAATTGCCTCACGTACTTGCTCCATCAATTTTAATAGGAAGTGTAGATTATGATAGGATGTTAAACGAATACCGAACGTTTCTTCCGTGCGAATAAGGTGACGAACATAGGCACGAGAATAATTTTTACATGTATAGCAGTCACAGTTCGGATCAATCGGCCCAAAGTCACGTGCATATTTTGCATTTTTCACTACTAGACGTCCTTCTGATGTCATCAGTGTTCCATTACGTGCAATACGTGTTGGCAGTACACAGTCAAACATATCGATCCCACGAATTGCCCCATCAATTAAAGAATCTGGTGAGCCAACACCCATTAAATAACGAGGTTTATTTTCAGGCATCATTGGCGTAGTAAATTCTAAAACACGGTTCATCACATCTTTCGGTTCTCCAACGGATAATCCACCAATTGCATAGCCTGGGAAATCTAGTTCTACTAACGCTTCTGCTGAGCGGCGGCGTAAATCTTCGTACTCTCCACCTTGAATAATGCCAAATAAACCTTGCTCCTCTGGACGCTGATGTGCTTCCTTACAGCGTTTTGCCCAACGAGTTGTTCGATCAACTGATTTCAGCATATAGTCATGTGTCGCAGGATATGGTGGACATTCATCAAAGGCCATCATAATATCAGAGCCTAAATCATTTTGAATTTCCATTGCCTTTTCTGGGCTCAAAAATAATTTATCTCCATTGAGGTGATTACGGAAATGAACTCCTTCCTCCTCAATTTTTCGGAATTGACTAAGTGAAAATACTTGGAAACCACCTGAATCCGTTAAAATTGGACGATCCCAGTTCATAAATTTATGAAGTCCGCCTGCTTCTTTGACAATATCATTACCTGGACGAAGCCATAAATGGTACGTATTGGACAGAATAATACCGGCATTCATCTCTTTTAATTCTTCTGGTGACATGGTCTTCACCGTTGCTTGTGTACCAACAGGCATAAATGCTGGTGTTTCAAAGGAGCCGTGTGGTGTATGGACGATGCCAAGACGTGCTCCTGTTTGTTTACATGTATGAAGTAGTTCATATCGAATTGCTGGTTGTGTCATAAAATAAATAATCCTTTCTTATCTGAAGTAAAAACAGTACTCCGATTTTATCCACTATTATTTTTTGGGACGTATAAACATTGCATCACCAAAACTAAAGAAGCGATATCTTTCTTCTACAGCTTGCTGATAAGCACTTAAAATGGTCTCACGAGTAGCTAGCGTACTAACAAGCATGACTAGTGTTGATTTTGGTAAATGGAAGTTTGTGATTAACCCATCCACCACCGTAAAATTGTAGCCTGGATAGATGAAAATAGACGTCCAACCTTGTTCTGCTCGCACTTCTCCCTCATATTTAGAACCAATTGTCTCTAATGTACGAGTAGAGGTTGTCCCAACAGCTACTACCTTGCCACCGTTACGCTTTACGCGATTAATTGTATCTGCTGCTTGTTCTGTAACACTATAGAATTCCGCATGCATTTCATGGTTCTCAATCGAGTCTACACTAACGGGACGGAAAGTGCCAAGACCGACATGTAGCGTAATAAAGACAACCTCTACGCCTTTAGCCTTCACTTGAGCTAATAGCTCCTCTGTAAAATGCAGCCCAGCTGTAGGCGCTGCAGCAGAACCACGCTCTTTGGCATAAACGGTTTGATAACGATCCTTATCCTCTAGTTTTTCACGAATATAGGGAGGTAATGGCATTTCACCAAGTTGCTCTAATATTTCATAAAAAATACCATTATACTGAAATTCAAATGTACGTCCGCCATGTTCAAGCTCACCTGTACATGTAGCTGTTAATAAACCGTCACCAAATGTGATGACTGTTCCTACTTTTACACGCTTTGCTGGTTTTACAAGTGTTTCCCACTCATCTGTACCAGCCATTTGCTTCAGTAGCAATACTTCTATATGTGCACCTGTTTCTTCTTTTACACCCATTAAACGAGCAGGTAAAACTCTTGTATCATTTAGTACAAGACAGTCTCCAGCATGTAGCTCGTCTAATACATGGGCAAAATGGTGGTGCTCCACTTTATTTGAGCCCGGTGTCACGACCATTAATCGACTTGCTGTACGATCCACTAATGGTGTTTGGGCAATAAGCTCCTCTGGTAATTCAAAATCAAAATCTTCTACACGCATGAAAATAACTTCCTTCTTTATGTTTGTTGGGGATACTCATATCCAAAATGTTCGTAGGCTAAATGTGTGGCTACTCTTCCTCTCGGGGTACGTTGAATAAGACCAATTTGCATCAAATAAGGCTCGTATACATCTTCTATCGTAACCCGTTCCTCACCAATTGATGCAGCAAGAGTATCTAAGCCTACTGGGCCTCCTCGGAATCGCTCAATCATATTGGTTACAAGTTTATGGTCAATATGATCAAGCCCTCTAGGATCTACTTGTAACAGCTCTAATGCTTGCTGTGCAAGACCCTCCGTTATCATACCATCTCCAAGCACTTGTGCATAATCTCGCACTCGTTTCAATAAACGATTGGCAATTCGAGGTGTTCCACGTGAGCGTCTCGCCATTTCCATTGCTGCTACTTGCTCTATTTCTACCTCAAATAAATGTGCACTTCTCACAACAATTTCAGCAAGCGATCGGTCATCATAATATTCTAGGCGCAGCAACACACCAAAGCGATCTCTTAGAGGAGCTGATAAAGCACCCGCTCTTGTTGTTGCACCTACAAGGGTAAAGGGAGGTAAATCAAGTCGTACAGAACGTGCTTCAGGACCTTTTCCTACCACAATATCTAAGCAGAAGTCTTCCATTGCTGGATATAATACTTCTTCAATAGCACGGGGCAGTCGATGAATTTCATCAATAAATAAAACGTCCCCAGGCTCTAGTGAACTTAAAATAGCTGCCAAATCTCCTGGACGCTCAATCGCAGGGCCACTTGTCATGCGTACGTTAACATTCATCTCATTTGCGATAACAGCCGCTAAGGTCGTTTTACCAAGTCCTGGAGGTCCATATAACAACACATGATCTAAACTTTCTTGGCGAAGCTTTGCCGCTTCAATGAATATTTGTAAGTTTTCCTTTACTTTATGTTGCCCAATATACTGTGCTAATTTTTGAGGACGTAAAGATAACTCAAACTGCTCATCATAGCTCCCTGCTTCACTTGCCATCATACGTTCAGACATGCACCTTTCCTCCTTTCCTTATTTTAATTTTAGCAGTAGTTGCAATGCTTGTTTCATAAAGGCATCTGTCGTTTCAAGTTTATCGTTATCCTCTAGCTGTGGTTTAATTTTTTCTAGCTCTTTTTCAGAATAGCCAAGAGCCATTAAGGCAAGTAGGGCTTCTTCTAATTCATGTTTATAGGCATGCACACCAAACAAAGGTAATTCATCTTCTGCACTAGGTAATTCAAGTGTATCTAATAATGAACCAAGTTTGCCCTTCAAGTCGAGGATCATTTGACGTGCTGTTTTTTTACCAACTCCAGGGAACTTCACTAAAAACGCTTCGTCCTCCCGCTCAATTGCGCTAATAACCTGTTGTGGATTACCTGTAGCTAAAATCGCTAAAGCGCCCTTTGGTCCTATTCCTGACACTAAAATAAGCTTACGGAATAACTCACGCTGATCTAGGTTAGGGAAGCCATATAAAACTTGCGCATCCTCTCGCACATGCAAATGAACATATATCTGTTGCTCAAGGGCAGATGTTCGAAAAGCAAATGGATTGGGCGTATTAAGTTGCCACCCAATCCCCTGTTGTTCCAGCACAATAAATTCAGGTGTAATACGAGTAATTTGTCCTTTTAAATAATCATACATCTATAATCCCTCACAATCATCGTCTTCGATTATAGCATATAGCGAACGAATGCTCGACAAAAAGTAGCGTCTAAACGCCGTTCGCAGACAAAAATGACCGCCAATTGACGGTCATTTCTTGACAAATCTATCAATATCGTACCACAGTTTTGGCCAGTAGGTGAGGGCTCGTTTTGTAAATGGTACTAAATAATCTAAAAATACTAGCTGTTGCTCTAGTGGTAAATCTATAGCAAACAGCCATTCTCGTAATAACTCATTCGGGTATTTCAAGCGATGAAGCTTTCTTTTATCCAGTCGTTTCAGCTCAGGTAACTCTGCAAAAATCTTTCCAAGATCATAATCTACAGCAGGTAACACACGATGTAACCATAAAATATACTCGTCATCCGCTTCACCAAGGTGCGCTAAATCAAAATCAATTAAACGTAATTGTCCATCGGAGCACCATAAAAAATTATGATGAACTACATCCCCATGCAATAGCGTAATCTCTTTTTCAGGTGCATCTTCCAATGCAATCAATTGTAATGACTTATCACTATAATGCAATATTTGATCAATTTCTTCTTTCGTTAAAAATGTTCGAAACTCATTTCTTCTACTTTTAAAACGCATATGACGCATTTGCCATTTTAAAAGCTGTGAGTAGGTATGCAAGCCTGGCACGCGCTGCCAAGCAATCTTTTTATGTGTGTCATGTAAAGCGATTAGTAGTCTAAGAGATTCCTTACGATCTTTTTTATGTGCAAAGTTAGCACCGTGGCTTCCTTCTTGCCACATTTGCACAATTAACTGCTCATCATCGCTCTGAACTAATGGTAGGATCAAAGAAGGTTCCATACGTCCTAATTGGCGATGAATGGTTCTTACCTTCTCCGCAATTTCCACTTGCTTTGCACGTTTGACAAAATAATTTTTCGATCGATATTTATATTTCCAAATATTTGGCTTTACTTCTTCTACAATATACGCTTTTTCACCATCGATAAGGCGTCATCCCGCCTGGGAAATAATGCGGAGACATCCAAGGACCTGCTGCTGATGGGCATGGTGGTGGACAATGGGTCGGACATGGTGGTGGCGGGCAATGACAAGGGTCCATTTGCCAATTTGGCATCATCATTGGTTGTGTGCCACAGCCACAAGATTGACCCATGTTCATATCAGGCATCATCATTGGTTGTGTGCCACAACCACAGGATTGCCCCATATTCATATCGGGCATCATATCCATTTGTGGCTTTTGGTGATCTTGTGTATGGAAGAATGGTGATGTGGACTCTAAAAAGTCTTCCATTCCACCAACTTTATGATCTGGCATGTCATAGGACATTGGCTGCTGTGGCATCGTATAATGCTCGACCTGCGGCTGCATTGGCATCGGCCACCACATCTGATGATAGATTGGCTGATGGCAACTTGAACAATGTGGTACGGCAGGCATTTGTGGCATGATATGCATTGGTGGATGTGGTGCTGGTTGTGGCATTGGCATTGGCTTTGGTTTAGCTACAGGCGGTGGTGGCGGTGTAGGTGCTGGCGGTGGTGGTGGCTGTATTTGTACAGGTGGTGTTGTAACATTTTGCTCCATTTGTGGCATCACCAATTGCTGGTGCCAATTCATTTCCACAGGCTGCGGTACCCACATCGGCTGTTGTGGCATCTGCATTGGCATTGGCATCGGTATTGGTATCGGTATCATTTGTGGTTCTGGCATTGGCATAGGAGCTGGTGGTGGCGGTACAATTGGCGGTGGTGGTGGCATTGGTCGCTGTACCTCTTTTTTAGGACTTTCCTTTGGTGTCTCCTTATGCACTTGTGTTTCCTTTTTCGGCATTTCTTTATGTGAATCTCTATGCGGCTCTTTGTTTATTTTTTCAGGCAATATAATTTCCATGCCTGGAACAATATAATCTGGGTTGGCAAGATGGACATTGAGCCGCTTCAAATCTTCAAACGAAATGCCGTACTCTTTCGCAATCTTCCACAATGTATCTCCCTTTTGAACAATATGAATACGCAATTTTTTCCTCCCTTCCTCTCTACGTATCATATGTTCAATGTTTCATTTGGATACAAAAATTTCAGCAAGTTAGAAAAGCTTCATGGTACACTAATTCATAAGGAACGCTGATTCCTTTATTACGAGCAGGGGTGATCTCTTATGAAAAAAATGTTAGGCGAAGAACGCCGACTGCAACTATTAACGCAATTAAAAAAAAATAAAGCACCTATAACTGGGACAGACTTAGCAAAGTTCGCCAATGTTTCTAGACAAGTAATCGTCAATGATATGACTTTATTAAAGGCAAGAAATGAGCCCATTATTGCCACAAGCCAAGGTTATCTTTATATGCATCAAGAACAAATACAGCAAACCGTTGAACGAACATTCCCTTGCTTGCATACATCAGAGCAGACGGAAGATGAATTAATGACGATTGTAGACTGTGGCGGAACCGTCAAAAATGTCATTGTCGAACATCCAATATATGGTGAACTGACAGCCTCTATCATGGTATCCAACCGCCATGAGGTGAAACAATTTATCGAACGTGTGAATGCAACACAGGCCAACTATTTATCTGCTCTCACTGGTGGCATCCATCTACATGTCATCACAGCACCCTCTGTTGAAGTTTTAACATTAATTGAGCGAGCTTTACAAAAAAAGTGCTACTTAGTGTCAGATCAATGAATAGTAAAAGCACCGTCTGAAAAATTGATTTCAAACGGTGCTTTCTGTTTTTTAATGCTGGTATTGTCTCGTTAAGCGCGGGCTTCCGTCCGAAGCTATTGTTCCCTTAAAGGCAAGTATTTCCCTATCAGGAAAGAAATCTTTGACGTTGAGCAGGCGTAGGCAATAAGCATTCACTTTTTTTTCCAAACAAACGATAGCGTTGCTTTGCAAATAATCGATATAATGCATTGCGAATAAATGGTGGTACAAGAATGAAGGCGTAGAAACAAGGCCACAATCCATCAAATTTACGGCAAATGTTTAACGCAGCGGTAGATTCAACAGACACTTTCCCTTGTTCAATAAGAATTACACTATCTATATTCTTTGGTATATGATATTGAGTGAGAAGCGATTGACCAGCCTCGCTTTGCAGCGATGCAAATTGAAAATAGCCAGCTTGATCATGTTTGATGATAAATTGAACAGTGCTATCACAAAAATTACAGACACCATCGAATAAAATAATCCCACCCATCTTCTTTCCTCCTCCTTCACATTACTATGCTTCGTCTGATGTTACATAAGTAAAATAGGTACCCAGTGACTTTACTTTGCAGCCTAGCGCAGCTAATTCTTCCATTGCCCCACGCATCATCGGTTCCTTTTCATCTGCTAATACATCAATCATAAAGAAATAATCACCTAATCCAGTTTTTAATGGACGTGATTCGATTTTACTTAAATTTAGCTGACGCCATGCAAAAACAGAAAGCACCTGATGTAATGCACCTGAACGATCTGTTGGTAAGGTAATCATAAATGTTGTTTTCGCTTGCCCATCTGATAGCTCTTGTGGCAATCGTTTATTTTGCTTAGACAGTACGAAGAATCGTGTATGATTAAAATGAAAATCATGGATATTCTGCTCCACTATTTCAAGACCATATTTTTCTGCTGCGGCTGCATTACCGACTGCCGCTATACACTCTTGTGGATTCTCTGATACATATTTTGCTGCTGCTGCAGTTGAAGTTGTTTGATGTAATGGTACATGACTAAAACGATAAAATAAATATTTATGACATTGAGCTAGTGCATGCGGATGAGAATAAACACCTTCGATTGACTGCCAATCATCCTTCTGCGCTTTATTGACCATTAAATGCTGCTGAATTTTCAGCAATAACTCTCCAGTTACATAAAGTGTTGCCTCATGGAATAAGTAATCTAATGTTAATGATACAGAGCCCTCTAGAGCATTTTCTAGCGGCACGACAGCTAAATCTACCTTTCCCTCTGCAACAGCCTCTATACATTCTGGAATCGTGGCACACGGTACGAGCCACTCATTTGGAAAAGTAGCCTTTGTTGCTAAGTATGTAAATGATGCTTCTGGTCCTAGATAGGCGATTCGATTTTCCCATTGTTGCTTTGTCATTGCAAATACCTCCTTTATGGCACAATAAGGAGCAGTCCCTCGTGATGAAAAACGCTTGGGACAGCTCCTTATTTGAGCTTTGTTATCGTATCTTTACCCATTGGGGTTATTCAACACGATGTTTGTCATTTTGTCAAAAATTAAAGGATTGAACACTCTCTGTGCTTATAATGCTCCAGAACTAATCACTTCCGCTGATTCCACAAAATCTAAGCGTTTTAATTGCTGGATAAGATCATCAAGATCACAAGTCATGCTTGTTACATCTAAAGACAATGTAACATTCGCACGTCCCTGAATAGGGATTGTTTGATGAATCGTTAAGACATTACAATGTGTAATTGTCACAGTTTCTAAAAGCTTGGCAAGTGTTCCTTTTCTATCTTGAAGCTGTAAAAAGACTGTTAAAATGCGTTCCTGCACAATTGAATGAAAAGGAAAAACCGCATCACGATATTTGTAAAACGCACTTCGCGATAAATCCACCTGCTTTACCGCATCCCAAATGGAAGATACTGAACCACTTGATAGTAAGTGTTTCGCCTCCAAAGTTTTTTGCATTGCATCCGTTAAAACATCCTCACGAACTAAATAATATCGCTGATTCGCAACATTCTTCATACGCTTCCCCCTAAAACTCATGTCTTAATCGACAAATTCAAATTCAAACTCTTGTAGGCGTACTGTATCGCCATCTTGTGCTCCACGCTCACGCAGAGCCTCGTCCACACCCATTGCACGCAATTGACGAGCAAAACGACGTATACCATCCTCACGGCTAAAGTCTGTCATTTTAAATAAACGCTCAATTGCATAACCACTAATAATAAATGTACCATCATCATCACGTGTGATTTCGAAATCTTCACCTTTTGCCTCATGCTTGTACATTACGGTTGCGTCTGATTGCTCCTCTAGATCATCATATAGTGGGAATTCAGGCGTTACTTCTAATAGATCGGCAATGGCAAAAAGTAGCTCTTTTAAACCTTGACGTGAAACAGCAGAAATTGGGAAAATTTGAACGTCTTCTCCAACCTTCTGACGGAATGCTTGTAAATTCTCTTCTGCATCTGGCATATCCATTTTATTGGCTACGATAATTTGTGGACGCTCTGTTAAACGAAGATTATATTGTTTTAGCTCTTCATTAATTGTTAAATAATCTTCATATGGATCGCGGCCTTCCATCCCTGACATATCAATGACATGAACGATAACGCGTGTACGTTCGATATGTCGTAAAAATTGATGACCTAGTCCAACTCCTTGATGTGCTCCTTCAATAAGCCCTGGTAAATCAGCCATTGCAAAGCTTCGATGGTCATCCGTTTCAATCATGCCTAAGTTCGGTACAATTGTTGTGAAATGATAAGCACCAATTTTTGGCTTAGCCGCGGAAACAACAGATAAAAGTGTTGATTTACCAACACTTGGGAAACCAACTAACCCTACATCTGCTAAAACTTTTAACTCTAATATAACATTTAATTCTTGTCCTGGCTCACCTTTTTCAGAAAGTTCTGGCGCCGGGTTGGCAGGTGTAGCAAAGCGAGAATTACCTCGTCCACCTCTGCCTGCTTTCGCAATAACTGCTCTTTGCCCATGCTCGACTAAGTCAGCAATAACAGCATTTGTTTCTTCATTCATAACCACTGTGCCTGGTGGTACTTTAACAATTAAATCCTCCGCATTTTTACCATGCATGCCTTTACTCATCCCATGCTCGCCACGAGGTGCTTTAAAATGGCGTTTATAGCGGAAATCCATTAATGTTCGTAAGCCCTCTTCTACTTCAAATACAACGTTACCACCGTTTCCACCATCTCCACCAGCTGGACCACCATTTGGTACATATTTTTCACGGCGAAAGGCTACCATACCGTCTCCGCCATCGCCACCTTTAACATAAATCTTTACGTGATCGACAAACATTTAGTTCACTCCCTATTTGCACTCAAGACATATTGCCAGCGTGTAGTTGTCTGCTCAATTGTTTGAATGTCGAATTGTTTCAAACCTTTTTCGGTGAATGCATCAGCACTCCATAACCCATTTAGCGTGAATGTCACGGCAAATGTATGATCGTCAACACGTACATCAAGCGTTAGGATCTGCTCTGTAAATGGATCTAATGTATCATAAACATGCATAACTGTTTTGTTTAAATAATCTACAACTTCCTGATCAATATCATTGGTCACAGGCTTTTTTATCTCACCGCTTAGCTTCCAAGCTAATGATGGGTAACGCCATCCTGCTGTTTGAAGCCATTCAATTGTTTGTGGTAATTGTAGTCGATTGAGGATAGAAAATACTCGTAATTGTTCTGAATAATGTTGAATAAGTTTTTTCGATTCCTCGATTCTACCTAAATCTAAATTCATGCGAATCAGTTGCAGTTGATTCACATAATCATGATTTGCAAAACGTAATACTTCACTAATGGTTAGTGATTGATTGTTCATCCCATTCACTCCAATAAAGTTATCCTTACTAGTATAACAAGTTTTGCTGTATTTTTCCCTTAATTCTTTAATCAATTATACCTTGGTGTCATTGCGTCCAATGGCTTTTTTGAAATTTAGCCAAAAAAAGGACTGCAATAAATGCAGTCCTCCGCTTTATGTTATCTTATAAAAGATTAAGCTTCTTGTGTTGTTGGATAAACAGATACTTGTTTGCGATCGCGACCTAAACGTTCAAATTTAACAACGCCGTCAACTTTAGCAAATAGTGTATCGTCACCACCACGACCTACGTTTGTACCTGGGTAAATTTTTGTACCGCGTTGACGGTAAAGAATTGAACCACCTGTTACGAATTGGCCATCAGCACGTTTTGCACCAAGTCGTTTAGACTCAGAGTCACGTCCGTTTTTAGTAGAACCTACCCCTTTTTTCGATGCAAAAAGTTGAAGGTCTAATGCTAATAATAATTTCATCGAGTTCCACCTCCTACTTGGTTGTAGTTGATTTGGATGTATTGTCCGTAATTTTGCACCATAGAATACACTTGGGCAGTCATTACTTGAACAATTAACTGTAGTTTTGCATCTACTTCAGGCTCTATGTCTGATGGTAAATCTACCTTGAGATAGCCTCCACCTTCAGCAGCTTGTTCGATTTCTGGCTGAATTTGTAATAATGCATAAATAGCATTCACTGTACCAATGGCTATAGTTGATGCTCCTGCACATACTAAATCCTTACCAGATTCATCATAACCAGCATGTCCTGAAAATTCGAATGCTGACACATGTCTATTTTCATCGTGATGAATCGTAACTTGTATCATTCGCTATACCTCACAATTAAGCGTTGATTGCTTCAACAACTAATTTTGTGTAAGGTTGACGGTGACCTTGTTTACGACGGTAGTTCTTTTTAGCTTTCAATTTGAAAACAACGATTTTTTTCGCACGGCCTTCTTTAACAACTTTAGCTGTTACAGTAGCGCCTTCTACGAATGGAGCGCCAACTTTAACGTTTTCGCCACCTACGAATAAAACTTTATCAAAAGTTACAACCTCATCAGCTTCTACGCCTAATTTTTCAACATAGATTTCTTGACCAGCTTCTACTTTGACTTGTTTACCACCAGTTTCAATAATTGCGTACATTTTACTGCACCTCCTCTTAGACTCAGACTCGCCTGTTTCATAAGGTGATCTTACTAGACACTTAAACCTTTACAGAGCGGTTGTAGTAGCACGGGTGCTACAAACAATAACATTAAAATATTACCACACGAATTTTTTCAAGTCAATCTATTCATAACATATTTTTCAAAAGCAACTCGATATTTTCGATAACGCCATTCTTTCAACACTTGCAACCAAATGAATAAATTTATGATGGCTAAAAAAATAGATTGTGGCAAGAACTTGAAAGTGACAAGTAATAGTATAGTAGCTACGATGAATGATAACCAATAATATAGCTCTATCACGTGAGCTCTTGGATATTTTAAAAATAGGCAGGCTAACAATATCCTTCCACCATCTAACGGTATGATGGGTACAATATTTACAGCCAATAACACGAGTTGTACATTTATAAGCTTAGTAGCGAGTAAATCAGGCATAAAAAAAGCGAGGCCAATCCCAATAATCGTAGCGATTGGCCCTCCTAATGCAATCCATAGGAGTGACGAAGCTTGCACAACCGCTGGATTTTCAAATTGAATTTCTCCCCCGTATGGTGTAATTACGCAGGATTTCACCTTCACTCCACACATTACTGCCGCAACTAAGTGACCAGCCTCATGCCACAGTAAGGAAAACAGAATGATCGCGTAATAGGCTAACTGGCCACTAAAAATCATGACAAATACGAGAGGGATACACAGAAGATGTAATTTAATCCTCATTGGTCTCCGTCGTTTCAAGCCATTGTACAATTTGCTCTAAATCATAATGGGCATCTCCCTTTTCGATGGACACATAAAGTTGACCCGCTTCTTTCATGCCAATTAAATCATTTGCTTGAATAGATGTGTATGGTAGTTGAGCTAAACTATCTAACATACCATAGGAAACGGTTGTACCATCTTCATAGCTGATGGTCATGGTCTTACCTGTGTACTTTGTATGGCCAGTAAAAACGACTAATCCATTTTGACCAGCATAGATAGGTAAGCCAACATCATACTGCAATAGATAGCCTTCTTTAAATACTTGGGCATTCGCAAATGTTAAAAGATCTGCTTGCCCTACATCACTAGAAACCATGATGGTCTCTTTTTCTTTTTCGAACCAGCTTTGCCCGAGCTCACTTAAATACGTTAAATCAGCAGAGGTTGTAACAAGCTTCCGAACAGGTGTATCCACTACACCCTGGTCCTCTAAACGAATTACAAGCATGATCGCCGCCACAAGAAGTATCGTGACAAACCATTTCCATTTTTTAAACAAGCCCTCATCCTTTTTTCCTCACTATATGTGATTGCATGTCCAAACATGCACAAGAAAAAACCTTCTCGTACAATTGCACGAAAAGGTTTTAATTTATTTTGAGAAAAGGGCTTTAAGTTTTGAAAACATCCCTCTTTGCTCATCTTGTATAGCCATTAATGGCACTGATTCACCAAGAATACGACGGGCAATATTTCGATAGCCTAATGACGCTTTATTTGAGGGGTCCATTACAATTGGTTCACCTTTATTAGAAGATGAAATGACACCTTCACTGTCTATAATAATGCCTAATAAATCAATAGATAAATGAGTTGTAATTTCATTGACATCCAGTGTGTCACCGCTCTTCATCATATGTTGTCGAATACGATTAATGATGAGTTTAGGTGCTGTTATCTCTTCCTGCTCCAGTAAACCAATAATACGATCTGCATCACGAACAGCAGAAATTTCAGGTGTTGTGACAACAATCGCATGATCTGCACCAGCAACAGCGTTACGGTAGCCTTGCTCAATTCCCGCTGGGCAATCGATTAATACATAATCATAGTCTCTTTTCAATTCCTCTACTAAGCTCTTCATTTGCTCAGGGGTAACAGCATTTTTATCTGTTGTTTGAGCAGCAGGTAATAAAAATAGTTTCTCATCTACGCGTTTATCCTTAATCAATGCTTGATGAATTTTACAGCGTCCTTCCACCACATCGACTAGGTCATAAATAATACGATTTTCAAGGCCTAAAATCACATCTAAATTACGTAGGCCAATATCTGTATCCACTAAACATACTTTTTTACCTTGTAGAGCCAATGCAGTCCCAAGGTTAGCCGTTGTCGTTGTTTTACCGACACCGCCTTTACCTGAAGTTATGACGATCGCTTCTCCCACACTAGCTTCCTCCCTTAGACACATTTAACAATGGTCGAATATTTTTTAAGGCATGAATTTGATCGTACGTAATGCGTCCATCGTAGCCAATAAATGCACAAGTCATTTCTACTTGATTAATCGCTTTTACATGTTCATCTGACATTACCTGAACTTGATCGGCAATCATGATATGCGTGGCTTCAAATCGAGATGCTGCAATGATTGCTTCTTTATTGCCTTGCATACCAGCATGTGCAATCCCTTTAAGTCTACCTAGGACATATACATTACCTCCAGCCTCAACACGACCGTTTGGATTGACATTTCCTATGATGGTAATATCCCCGGATGAACGCAGAATTTGTCCTGATCTGACCACTCCTATATATGTATCTTGTTGGCTTTCAAACATCTTCTGGTTGCTTTCGTGGACAGTCAGTACTTCACTTTGCACCTTCGATACAATAAGCTGTTCTGTTTCTTCTATAATTTTTATAAGTTCATTTAATTGTTCTTCAGTACAGTATCGATAGCCTAAGTATAATTGTACATCAACTTTACCATCGATACCGCCCTCTAAAACCTTATTCTTTAATTCTTCCACTAGTTCACCATACGCACATTGGTCGTCTAGGCGTAGTACAAAACCGTCCTTCGTTCCCTTCATATTAACTAACTGTTTTTTCATGAATGCCTCACCTCACGTTGTTCTTTGTTAAGAAACCTCACGTGCTCTCTGTAAGACACGCGCATTAATTAGATACTTGAAGGCCCACCCAAGAATCATTAAAAATAAAGCATTCGCAATGATTGTTGGTAGTAGTCGTGAACGTAAGAAATCCGCTAAAGGAATTGCTGTAAAATCGATTAGGAAAAAGAATTGATAGAGAATAAATTCTAAAATCGCTACTAGTACAACTGAAATTGTAGTTGTTACAACTAAGTGCTGATGTATAACTTTCACGATAGACCCTGCCAAAAAACATATAAGTGGATAAAGTACTGAATATAATCCAATAATATCAATGTAAAACACATCATACAAGACACCAAAAAAAAGTCCATACATTACCGCACGTTGACGGCTGTAATAGATGGATATAAAAATAAGGTATAAGATTAAAAAACGCGGTACCAGAAAATAGACTTCCCCTTTAATTTCAATCGGGGAAAGCATAGCAAATTCTGGTTCTAACAGGAATAGTAAAACCGCTACAGAGGGGATGAGAAATCGAACCATCACTCCGCCTCCTCTTCACTTGCCTCTTGCGGATTCGATAAATCCTCATTCGTTGCATTGCCATCTGATCCATCAATACTTGTGGATGTTCGCTTGGCAATCACAACATGCTCTAAAATTGAAAAATCAGCAGATGGTTTGACATACGCCATTTTCGTTAAACCAAAGTCATCTGTACTAACTTCCGTAATTTCTCCTATCGGCACTCCCTTAGGGAAAATACCACCAAGACCTGAAGAAACTACTTGCTCGCCTTCTTTCACCTTCATGCTAGAATCGATTCGCTTCATAATGAGTTCATTACGTTCTTCATCAAAGCCCTCGATTAAACCGTATGCTTCTTTTTCTCCTAGCACCATCGCGGAAACACGATAGTTTGGATTATTTGTATTTAAAAGCTCTACCTCAGATGTGAAAGGTGTAACTAGGGTAATTTTACCCACTAACCCTTTCGCGGTCATAACTGCCATATTTTTTTTGACTCCATGAGAAGACCCTTTATCTAAAATAATTTTCTCTTCCCACTGGTCAGGATTTCTAGCAATCACTGTTGCTTGAATTGGATTAAATGCCTTTAAGCTCTCAGTTTTATCCAAAAGCTCTCGAAGCTTGTTATTCTCTGATTTTAAATCCGTAGCCTCAGCTTGTACAACTGCAAAATCTTCTAAGCGTGCTTTTAAACGTTTATTTTCTTCGTACGTGTTTAAGAGGGAGTCAATACTATTAAAAACACCATTAATATAATTCGCCGGCTTCGCAACAAGCGATTGTGCGAAACCGACAGTATCTTTAATAATTTGCTCTGGTAAAGTTGCATTCGTCCGATCACGTAATGAGAAGCTAATCAATGCCACAAGAAAAACCATGCCTATGAGCAGCAAAATTACTTTCTTATTGAAAAAAAAGTGTGGCATTGCCTAAACCTCCTTACCCTTTAACTTGTTGTTGACGAATTAAGTCGATATGATCTAATGCCTTACCTGTACCAATCGCTACACAGTCTAAAGGATCTTCTGCAATGAATACTGGCATATTTGTCTCTTGGCTGATTACTTTGTCTAAGTTTGTTAGCAGTGCCCCACCACCAGTTAATACAATACCGCGCTCCATTACATCAGCAGATAATTCTGGAGGTGTTTGTTCTAATGTTTTACGAACACCGTCAATAATAGAGGAAACCGCTTCACGTAATGATTCAGAAATTTCCTGTGAAGAAATTTCAATTGTTTTCGGTAAACCTGTTAACAGGTCACGTCCTCTAATATCCATTCGTGCTTCTGGTCCTTCTGCCAATGCCGTACCAATTTCCATTTTTACGGCTTCCGCTGTACGTTCACCAATTGTTAAATTATACGTTTTACGGATATACGAAATGATGGATTGATCCATTGCATCACCACCAACACGTACAGATTCACTCGTTACAATACCACCTAAAGAAATAACGGCAACTTCTGTTGTACCTCCACCGATATCAACAACCATTGACCCTGTAGGATCCCATACAGGAAGATTTGAACCGATTGCTGCTGCAAATGGCTCTTCGATTGTGAACGCCTCTTTTGCACCTGCTTGTCGTGCAGCATCAATAACAGCACGCTGCTCCACTGAAGTAATACCATAAGGTACACAAATCATAACATTTGGTTTTTTCCAGTTGCCTCCAGAGTTTTTACATGCTTCTTTTAAATAATACTCAATCATTGCTGTTGTAATATCGAAGTCAGCAATAACGCCATCTTTCATTGGACGAATCGCTACGATTGAGCCAGGTGTTCGACCAATCATATTTTTCGCATCATTACCAACGGCAACAATATCCCCTGTTTTTGTATTTTTTGCTACAACTGAAGGTTCACGTAATACTATTCCCTTTCCTTTAATAAACACTAATGTATTCGCTGTGCCGAGGTCAATCCCGACATCTTTGCTTCCTAGTCCAAACAAATTGTGTACTCCCTTTCTATATAAGCCATACTTTCGTTGACATCCAATATATTTGACGACAATGTATAGGAAATTGAATTGTGTAAATACACAATTGACTCCTTTCAACGTCCATAACACCTGTCAAATTTTTTTATCTCCAGTCAGTTGGTAGTTTACACCTATGAAAAAACTACACACTCATTCACCTCACCACCAATTTTGATGGGAGTCCTCCCTGAATAAAGATAAAATTCATACCGTTCATTATAACGGAAAAACGCAAGAATTTGTAGTATCACATACTTCATCTCACAGAAAAGATACTATTTTAATTCCCTCTTAAACTAAAAATAGTACGTATAGATTAGCATATAATTTTTATTCCCATAAGACAATGTGTATCAGGCTACCAATTTTTGTGAAGATAATTGCTTTTCTATGAATACATTAACGTTATGTAAGAAAAAAGGTTCGCCAATATACCACAAAAAAATACAAAAATTTTATGACTGGTTATAATTAAGGTCATTTATAGTAATAGAATCTTCTATACAACAAAATGGATTCATCATAAAAAACTCTGCATATTGTATGCAGAGTTAAAAATATCCTTTTTCCTTTAAACTAATATATTGATGGTCGCCGATGATGACGTGATCAATTAACTCTATCCCTATAATATAGCCTGCTTCAACAATTCGCTTTGTTACTTCAATGTCCTCCGTGCTCGGTGTTGGCACCCCACTTGGATGGTTGTGGGCACATATAATAGAAGCGGCAGACCTTTTGACAGCTTCTCGAAATATTTCTCTAGGATGAACGATGGATGCATTTAAACTGCCAATGAAAATCGTTTGCTTATGAATAATTTGATTTTTTATATTTAAAAAAAGCACTACAAAATGCTCCTGATTAAGCGAGGTCATATCAGGCATTAAGTAAGTTGCTGCATCTTGTGGAGAACGTATTGTGAATTTCTCATCATTATGTTTTTGAGCCAGTCTTCTACCAAGTTCAACAGCAGCCATTAATTGAATGGCTTTCACCTCGCCTATTCCTTTAATAGCCATCATTTCTTCGATGGTTGCATGTTTCAAATGATGGAGTCGTTCAAAAACATTTAACACCCTATTTGCAAGAACAAGCACAGATTCTTCCTTTGTGCCTGTCCTCAATAAAATAGCGAGTAGCTCTTGATTCGATAAACTTTCAGCTCCTTGTCGTAATAGCCGTTCACGGGGACGATCCTCTATATTGACATCACGTATCATCAAAGTTGGTAAAGCGTCTTCTAGCAAAAATATTCACTCCTTCGCAAATTGGACTATCTGTAGATCCACCAATTGCGAAAACAAAGTTGCAAGTGGTAAACCTACAACATTGTTATAATCTCCTTCAATTCTTTTAACTAATAGTGTACCAATCGTTTGAATGCCATAACCACCCGCTTTATCAAAAGGATCTCCTGAATCTACATAAGCTTCGATTAATTCCTGCGATAGACGGTGGAAAACAACTGTAGTCTCTTCCACAAAGGTCGTTTCCTTTCCATTCGGTTCGATTATAGCGACCGCAGTCATCACACTATGTTTGTTATTTGACAAACGTAATAAGTGAGAAATAGCTTCCTCACGCGTTTTAGGTTTATGTAGTAGCTCTTGATTGTAAACAACGATTGTATCTGCACCAATAATCGTGGCATTAACTGCTTTTTTGGCTACATCACGCGTCTTCAATAAAGCTACTCCTTTTACATAATCCTGCATTGTATGAGCTTGTACACTTGTTTCTTCCACTTCACTTGTCAAGACTTCAAACGGGAGTGCTAGCATGTTAAGCAATTCCTTGCGCCTAGGGGAAGCAGAAGCAAGGACAAGCTTATGATTTGTTTTTAACATTATCTGATCATTCCTCCTTATCCTTATGATACAGAAGAATGCACAATTTGAAAATTTTCAAAAAAACAAGATAATGAAGATTTCATTATTTTTTATTGTTAAAACTTCACTTGAAGACACCTATTTTTAGATTGGTAATGTGCAAAAACATGCAGACGAATGATGTTGATATCGTTGGAAATAGTAGAGGCCGCTGCGCCAATGGACTGCCAATCCTCAGGTAGCGTTGAGTCCTTGCCATTTTCCTTAAAATTTAATTTTGCGGCATTTTTATCTGCTAAAGCAGTTGGTAGTTCTGCCAAGGTAGGTTCTTTACAGCTTTCACCACTGACGCTAAATGCCTTTTTAAAGGTTGCGGGGTCCTGTAAAAATTTTAGCTGACTTTCCTCCGTCACCATGCTTGTCCACACATAAAACTTGTCATCAACTTGAACGATCGCGCTCTCTTTTAAGGCAGGATACTCAGCAACAAATGAACTTGCGCTCTCAAAGTTTGAATACACGCCAGCTTGGCTTGCATAAAACATCGATGCATTAGATGTATTGGTTGTCTCCCCGGCAGTTGGAATCGTTTCTGTTTGTGATTGATTATTTGCCACTTCACTACCATTTTTCTTTAAAGGTAACTGTGTGCTGGCTTGTAAAACGCCCAGAAAAATTGCTACACCTAATAGACCAACAAATCCACCAATAATCATTGCTCGAAATATTTGTTTTTTCATCACATGACTTACAATTTTCATTCAACTATCACCTCATCCTTCCACCTATCTATGCCAACATCATATGATATTATATGTACATTCCAAAGGGTAAATGCGAATTTATTATTTTTTGATACGGAACTCATTGCAATCTAAATTTGCAGCCATAAAAAAACTAGGACTCCCTATCAAGAGCCCTAGTTATTTCATTGTTTTAATCTATGACGAACCTCTGTTAATAAATATAACGAGCCTGCTACAATGGTTCTCTGCTGTCTATGTGATTGTGCCTGTATAAAGGATGCATAGTCAAGCAAGGTTGTTTTCGCTGTTGCATGAGAAAGTTTGACCATTTGATGGGCTGGCATTGCTCGTGAATTAGCAAAATCGACGAAGTAAAAGTCATCACTCACCTGCTCTAGAATTCCGAGAATCTGCTCAACATCTTTATCTGCTAGTATGCCAACGACAAATGTTATCTGCTCATTTGGATATTCACACTGAATCGTTTCTATTAATTTTTCAGCACTTGCAGGATTATGCGCACCATCCAATATAACGAAAGGCTTTATTTCTTCAAAGCGTCCCAAAATAGAGGCCTTTTGCACAGCTTGACGAATAGCTGTTTGATCAATAGACACGTCTAATTCTGACGCCACTTCAAAAAATGCTGTAATGGCGAGAGCCATATTGTTTCCCTGATGTGTCCCCTTCATAGAACGATTCAGGTTCGCAATTTGGAACTGCTGTACGTCATTCATATAGCTTTCTCCATCAGTTGTTTGCTTAATGGCAAAATGCTGACCTAATGCAAATAGAGTGGCTTTTTTTCGAACGGCTACTGCATCCACAACTCGCTTCGCCTCATCAGGCAAATCACCAATAATAACTGGACGTTGTTGTTTAATAATACCTGCTTTATGGTGTGCAATGCTTTCAAGCGTATCCCCTAAAAACTTTGTGTGCTCTAAAGCAATACTTGGGATAATAGAGACAATAGGTGTTACCACATTTGTACTATCCAATAAACCACCCATTCCCGCTTCAATCAGCGCAATATCCACCTGCCCATTGACAAAATGTAAAAATGCCACCACCGTCAGCAATTCAAAATCGGTTAGTTTGCCACTCAGCCCAGCCTCATGCATCTGTTGGAAAACTTGATCCATTTCAGCCTCTGTTATAGGTTGACCAGCTATTTGAATTTGGTCATGAACATCAACGATACATGGTGACATAAATTTGCCCACGCGTAAGCCATGTTCTTGTGCAATTGCCTCTAGAAATGTTAACGTAGAGCCTTTGCCATTTGTGCCCGCTAAGTGGACAACACGCAAAGTTTGCTCAGGATTACCTAAATATGATAAAGCCTCTTCAATCGCTGTAAGACCTGGTTTAATGATATCCTCACTTTTAACCTGCCATTTCTCTTTATAATGATCAAAGTTTGGGATCATCGTCCTTCCTCCTGTAGCCACTGTCGAGCTTGTGCTATAAAGTATAATGAGCCTGTAATGACAACAATATCCTCTTTTTGGCGTTCTTGTAATACTGTTTGAAGGCTTTTTAGCCATTCTGTATGAACCGTTTTATTTGCATGAGTCGACAACATCGCTAAGCTTTCAGCAGGCATTGCATTCGGTAGATCTATTTGTGTAAAAGTGATCGAGGTGGCAACAGCATCCATTAGTTCTATGCTGTTAGCATGATCCTTATCTGCTAATGCCGCGTAAATAAAGTGATAATTGTTTCTTGGATAGACATTTTTTAGTGTTTGGATCAGAGCAGCTGTCCCCTCTGAATTATGAGCACCATCTAGCACAATTTGATTCGGCCATTGCTCAAAGCGGCCTGCCCATTGCGCACATTGTAGACCTTGACAAATAGAATCATCAGTAATGACAATTGCCCCCTGCTCACGTAATGTTAGTATGGCTGTGATGGCCAAACTTGCATTATTTATTTGATGTTGACCAGCCATTTTTAATGGTACATCCTTCATCAAGACAGGGTCCTTTTCATATGTAAAATGCTGATAGTCAGTACTTTGCCAACTATTTGTCACCATGAAGTCTTGACCTAAAACATAGCACGTCGCATGTCGTTCCTCTGCCGTGGCTTTAATGACAGCCAATGCCTCCTCATTATGAACACCTACAACAACTGGTATGCCTTCCTTGATGATGCCAGCTTTTTCTGCGGCAACCTTTGCGAAAGTGTCGCCTAAAAAGGCTGTATGCTCTAACGAGATCGTTGTAATAATAGCTAAAAGCGGTGTTACGACATTTGTCGCATCCAAACGCCCTCCAAGCCCTGTCTCAATAAGCGCTATATCTACACCTTCATGTGCAAAATACTGAAACATAATGAGTGTAACTACCTCAAAAAAGCTTGGAAATTCACCATTGTATTTTTCTTCTATAATTTTCGCAAGTTTATTGAAATAGTAGAGAAATTGCTCATCCGAAATTTGGTGGCCGTTAATGGTCATACGTTCATTAACTCGCTCTAAATGTGGAGACGTAAATGCCCCTACAGTGTAGCCTGCATGTTGAAGCATTTCTCTTAATGCGTTCACCGTAGAACCTTTACCATTTGAACCTGCTACATGGATTACTCTTAGCTTGTTGTGAGGTTCATCTAAATGCCCTAGTACTTCTCGCATAAGGACAAGTGGCGCACGTTTATGATCAACTGCTTTTAATGTAAAAATAAATTTTGTACATTCGTTCATTGTGTTAAACAAAAGAAACACTCCTTCTTACTGCAATATCTTTATTTTAGTACAAGTAACGTTTAATAACATAGCAAAATGACAAAATACAAAAAACACGCAGCTAGCAACTGCGTGTTCGTATTAATATTATTTTAGTGTACTTTGTGAGCACCTAATAAAGCACCCATATTATTTAAAATGGTTTTTGCATCACTATTTAATAATGGATGAACATCTGGGCGTTGCACTAAGTCAAAAGCATTTTTTAACGTTCTTTTTAGCATCGATATATCAAAATCTGAGCAATATTCATTAATTTTTTGGATCGTTAATAAATCTGTTCGTGATAATTTAGTGCTATCCTGTTGGGGATTACTATTTGCTAATATGTGCTTAATCAGGACACGGCCACTTGTATTCAATAAACGATAATACTTTGCTTCGGATAATTTTAAGAGATTCGTTTCGATCAATACTCTCGCGCTTACAAAGTCTAATTCATCACATGCTTTGTTGACTTTTGTAATAATGGTTGCAATATTTCCTGACATTCTCAACACCTCCATTGGCTCTTATTTTCTTTACTAATAAAGACTGTCTATCTAAAAAACCATCTATTTAGATTTGGTTTTTCACGGCTAAATAACATGAAATTAGGTTTTGTTTCCTATTAGTTCAGCGCTGCACATCATCTATTAGACCAATTTATTTAAAATAATACTATATATTTTTTCCTAATTCAATGTATATCTTTAGCTCTACATAAAAAAAGCAATGGATGACTTTTTCGTCATCCATTGCTTCGTCTTTACATATTTTTTAATTCTTCTAAACGTTTTAACACAACTGCATGCTTGCTTTCGTAATCTGCTAATTTCTCACGTTCTGCGTTGACTAACGCTTCCGGTGCTTTCGATACAAACTTCTCATTCGATAATTTACCTGTAACAAGCTTTACTTCTTTTGCCCATTTCTCTAATTCTTTTTCAAGACGGGCAATTTCTTCCTCAAGATTGATCAGTCCAACAAGAGGCAGGAATACCTGTGCTCCTGTCACAACAGCGGTCATTGATTGTCCTGGGGCCTCTAAACCTTCACCAATTGTTAAAGTGTCAGGATTACAGAATTTTTCTAGATATGCTTGATTATCTTTAAGTACAGCTGCTGTTGCTGCATCTTTCGCTGAAATAAACAACGGTACTTTTTTGCTCATCGGTGTATTTACTTCCGCACGAATATTACGTACTGAACGTATAATATCCATTAGGAGCTTCATATTATCTGCTTCATCAGCAAAATGAAGATCTGTGCGTACTGTTGGCCATGCTGCCACTGTAATAGATTCACCTTCGTGTGGTAAGTGCTGCCAGATTTCTTCTGTAATGAAAGGCATAAATGGATGTAAAAGACGCATTGTTTGATCTAGTACGTAAGCTAAAATAGATCGAGTTGTCTTTTTAGCTGCTTCATCTTCACCGTAAAGTGGTAATTTTGCCATTTCAATATACCAAGAACAGAAATCATCCCAAATGAAATTGTATAATTCACGGCCAACTTCGCCGAATTCATAACGCTCTGCAAGAGAGGTTACACGTTCAATCGTTTCATTTAAGCGCGTTAAAATCCATTTGTCAGCTACAGATTTTTCACCAGTTAAATCGATCTCATCATATGTCATACCATCCATATTCATAAGCGCAAAACGTGATGCATTCCAAATCTTATTGGCAAAGTTCCATACTGCTTCAACTTTTTCAGTTGTATAGCGTAAATCTTGACCAGGTGATGAACCAGTAGCTAAGAAGTAGCGTAATGAATCTGCACCGTATTGTTCAATGACATCCATCGGATCAACACCATTGCCAAGTGATTTACTCATTTTACGCCCTTCACCATCACGTACTAAACCATGAATTAGCACATCTTTAAATGGACGTTGATCTGTAAACTCAAGGCCTTGGAAAATCATTCGAGAAACCCAGAAGAAAATAATATCATAGCCTGTTACTAATGTATTTGTTGGATAGTAACGTTTATATTCTTCATTTGCTTCATCTGGCCAACCCATAGTAGAAAACGGCCATAGTGCTGAAGAGAACCATGTATCTAGTACATCTTCATCTTGCGTCCAGTTTTCTGCATCTGCTGGGGCTTCTTTACCTACGTATATTTCGCCTGTTTCATTATGGTACCAGGCTGGGATTTGATGGCCCCACCATAATTGACGAGAAATACACCAATCGCGTATATTCTCCATCCAGCGGGAATATGTGTTTTCAAAACGAGCGGGAACAAAGTTTACTTTCCCTTCTTCGTCCTTTTGCAGCTCTAGGGAAGCATCAGCAAGTGGTTGCATTTTAACGAACCATTGTGCTGAAAGATATGGCTCAACAACAGCACCAGAACGTTCAGAGTGTCCTACTGAATGCATATGCTCTTCAATGCGAATTAACACACCTGCTTCTTGTAAATCAGCAACAATTTGCTTGCGGCATTCGAAGCGATCCATTCCTTTATATTTGCCAGCAAGATCATTCATTGTGCCGTCTTCATTCATTACTAGAATGCGCTCTAGATTATGACGATTACCAACTTCAAAGTCGTTCGGATCATGGGCTGGTGTCATTTTTACAACCCCAGTACCAAATTCCATATCAACGTACTCATCAGCAACAATTGGAATTTCGCGACCTACAATCGGTAAAATAACGTTTTTACCAATTAAGTGCTGATAACGCTCATCGTTCGGGTGAACAGCTACCCCAGAGTCACCAAGCATTGTTTCGGGACGTGTTGTAGCAACTTCTACATAGCCAGAGCCATCAGCTAATGGATATTTCATATGATAGAAGGCACCTTGCACATCCTGATAAATTACCTCGATATCAGATAATGCTGTTTTTGCTGCTGGGTCCCAGTTGATAATACGTTCACCACGATAAATTAAACCTTTTTCATATAACTGAACAAAAACTGTTTTTACCGCATCTGAAAGACCTTTGTCTAATGTGAAACGTTCACGTGTATAATCTAATCCAAGACCAAGCTTTGCCCATTGATCACGAATATGTCCAGCATACTCTTCTTTCCATTCCCATGTTTTTTCGAGGAATTTTTCACGTCCTAAATCATAACGTGTAATATTATCCTCACGCAGCTTGGCTTCTACTTTTGCCTGTGTTGCTATACCAGCATGGTCCATACCTGGCAACCATAGGGCATCATAGCCTTGCATGCGTTTCATACGAATGAGAATATCTTGTAATGTTGTATCCCAAGCATGACCAAGGTGTAATTTACCTGTTACGTTCGGTGGTGGAATAACGATTGAATAGGGCTTTTTCCCACTTTCAGGCTGTGCCTCGAAAAACTTCCCTTGTAACCACCATTCATAGCGACCAGCTTCAATGGACTGTGGGTCATATTTAGTTGGCATTGAAATGTTTTCTGTCATATTGACTCCTCCTATTGTTTGAAAACTGTTGGTAAAGAAATACTATTTATTTTTTTACCCAATAAAAAAACTCCTCTCGTCTAAAAGGACGAAGGAGTTTTAGTTCGCGGTACCACCTTTAATTCCAGCAGGGTTAAGATAAATGTTAAAAAACATATTTTCTCAGCCTATTCTACTGGCTCTCAATTCGGTAACGGTGTTTAACCGGCTTTAACTACTATTAGTTCACTAAAGCTGCTCAAGGGCTACCTTCAATTTCGTACAAATAGAAACTTCTCAGCTACCGTTTCCTCTCTGAAAATGTAGTCAAAATTTACTCTTCCCTATCATAGCATCTGTATTTGATTTTCCTTATTGTACCGCAGGATCGTGTCATTTTTCAAGTGATTTAGTCATCTTTTAGTAAGAGGAAAGTAAATAGAAAAGGAAGTGACAATTCAAATGCGACGACGCAAGTATAACCCTTGGCTTTTACCACCTTGGCTACGACAAGTTCGTTTTTATTGCAGAACCATCATCGTGCCGATTTGTGCTTTTCAGTTTATCCGTGTCATTATTGTGCCAACATCAGGTGATTTAGTCTTCTTATTACTCCTGCTACTTCTCTGCTATTTACTTTTGAAAGACATCATTTGAAACACGAACTTTAAGCGGTGTATATTCTTCTGTTAGATCCCAAATCATAGAAGGCACTTCATGCCAAGTACTGGATTCGCGTACAACAATATGGCTTGAGGATTCTCTTAATACAGCTTTTTGGTCAACTGTTGTAGAATTCTCTTGGCGTGAAGCTGCTGCTACTGCGGCAGGTTGTTTCACTTGAACACTTTCTTCAATTGCAGCCAATGTCTCCTCTTGTTCGAAAGCATGTGTTGATAGGTGCGGATTGTCTAACACATCTTTTTCAACAACAGGTTCATATTCATTGAAAGCGCTTGTGACTGTCCACTCAAGCTGACACATCTGATTTGTTAGACTAGGGCGAATATCCTTGACCATTAAATCTTTGACATCTGATTCTTTTGGTAAATCCACATGTAAAGGAACGGCATACTCAAAATAACCAGTATCTCCTTGAATATCAAGGGCATCAATTGTAATTAAATCTTCATTTTCCGCAAATGCTTGCATATCTTGAAAATCAAAGCGAACGTGTGCGGTGATATGATAGATGCCCATAAGTCGCAAAGAATCCTCTAACTGCATTGCCTGCCACTGTGGCTTAATTTGAACAGCTGCTATTTCAGTTGGGCAGCCATATCCAGGAAAACAAAATGTTTCGCGCATATTCCAAGTTTTGTGTTCGATAATAATCCCTCCCTTTGCATCATATGACGATTTGAAGGATAGTATGCTAGGATGTTGCCATTTGAACAGAGTTAAAAATAGATACTACTAAAAAAATGGCATGCTAGAAGTAATAGTCTAGCATGCCATTCCCATGGATGTTCGTATCATTAAACATTTACTAATTTAATTTTATTAGCTACACGATCTGTTAGCATTTGTGTTGCCTTTGGTACGATCGGTTTAAAAATCGGATTGAGAACAGGGCCAGCTAACCCGCCTGCAATGACTTCTAAGAATCCTGTCATTTTAGTATTTTCAGCGTCGATACTTTCTGCGAGGAAATAGCCATTTCCTGTGAAGTTATCAGAAAGCCCCTTTAATTCAAATGTAACTTTTGATGGTGCTATCCATTCTAAGATTGTAATTTCTACTTCAACTGTTTTTTTCAAAACGCCAACATTGCCTTTAAAAGTCCAAGTGGAGTGTTTCTCATCAATCATTTCATGTGCATTATAACCAGGGACAAGCTTTGCCCATTTTTCCATATCACTAACGAAATCCCATACATGTTCAATCCCTACGGGTACTTCGACCGTGTGTGTGCCTGTTGCCATATCAATTCACTACTTTCTTTTATGAATAGCTATATTATAAACGATATCGCCCACAATTTGGCTATGCTGAAAGATGTAATTTTGACAAAAGCAGGTCCTTCATCCAGTATAGTTGAGCGTACTTACTAGTAAATATATGCTATTGTTCCTTTTTACTCATGTATTCCTCAAGCACTATAATGCCTTCTGCTTAATCCATTAAAAAAGGTAATGTCAATGGGATATAAAGCAATTTTACAAAGCGAGGGTTTATTCCGTTCCGCTAGCATCCTTTCCAGGGGGGCGTTCGTGAGTGACAACACCTCTACATAAAATGAGTAGTGAACACTTTTACTTTATTTGAAAACCTTGCTATTAAGAATCATTTTTATGGGGTGAAGTGGAAGGTGCTTGAATCCCGTGGGATAGCTAAAGAGGTGAGCCACAGGAAAGCAAGTAGCCTACAACGGAAACCATTTTCACCTTTCGCAAAAATTCTAGTGATGGTTTTGTTTTTCAACAGCAGAAGAGCATGCTAGAAATAATTCTAGCATGCTCTATCAAATTTTATTGCGCTAATTGCGCAAATACTTTATGGAATGCTGCCACTGTTGTCGCAATGTGCTCTTCCGTGTGAGCTGTTGAGATGAATAGTCCCTCGAATTGAGAAGGAGGTAAGAAAATACCTTCCTCTGCCATTAGACGGAAATATTCAGCGAATAATTGTAAATCTGATGTTTTAGCAGAAGCAAAATCAATGACATCTTCATTCGTGAAGAAGAAGCCAATCATAGAGCCTGCACGATTAACAGTGTGCGGGATATTATATTTAGTTGCTGCTTCACGGAAACCAGCCTCAAGCTGATCCCCTAATTTTTTAAAGTAATCATACGTACCATGGTCTAAACGGGATAACGTTTCATAACCAGCTGTCATCGCTAACGGATTCCCCGATAATGTTCCTGCTTGATAAATTGGTCCAGCTGGTGCTACTTGCTCCATAATTTCTTTTTTCCCAGCGAATGCGCCTACAGGGAGACCACCTCCGATGACTTTACCTAAAGTAGTCATATCAGGCGTTACCCCAAAATACCCTTGTGCACAGCCATAATCTACGCGGAAACCTGTCATGACTTCGTCAAAGATTAATAATGCACCGTGCTCTGAAGTAAGTGCACGCAAACCTTCTAGGAAACCTGGTTGTGGAGGTACAACACCCATATTTCCTGCTACTGGCTCCACAATTACTGCAGCTAACTCTGTGCCAAATTTCTCAAAAATCACTTTTGCCCCTTCTAAATCATTATAGGCAACTGTCAACGTATTGCGGGCGATATCTGCAGGTACGCCAGGGCTATCAGGTAGGCCTAATGTGGCAACACCAGAACCAGCTTTAATCAATAAGGAGTCACCGTGACCATGATAAGACCCTTCAAACTTTAAGATCTTATCACGTCCTGTCACACCACGTGCTACACGTAATGCAGACATAGTAGCCTCTGTTCCAGAAGAAACAAAGCGAATCATTTCCATTCCTGGTAAACGGTCTAATACTAATTGAGCTAAGCGATTTTCTGTATAGCTTGGAGCACCGAAGGAAGAACCCTTCGCAGCTGTATCTGCAATTGCTTTCACTACCTCTGGATGCGTATGTCCTAAAATTAGCGGACCCCAAGACAATACATAATCAATATATTCATTGCCATCAATGTCTTTAATGATTGCCCCATGGCCAGATTCCATGAAAATCGGGTCCATATTTACTGATTTAAACGCACGTACTGGGCTACTTACACCGCCCGGCATTAATTGAACAGCTTCAGCATAGGCTTGTTTTGATTTTTCGTAAGAACGTGTCATTTATTTCTCCTCCAACCAACGTGCAGCATCTTTTGCATGATACGTAATAATTAAATCAGAGCCTGCACGTTTCATGCCTAATAATGTTTCAAGCACAACTTTTTTCTCTTCAATCCAACCATTTATAGCAGCCGCTTTAATCATTGCATATTCACCTGAAACGTTATACGCAACAAGCGGTAATGGATAGTTATTTTTCATGTCTCGAATAATATCTAAATAGCTAAGGGCAGGCTTGACAATTAGGAAATCTGCGCCCTCTTCGATATCTGACTCTGCTTCACGGAATGCCTCTAGACGATTTGATGGATCCATCTGGTAGGATTTACGATCACCAAATTGCGGAGCACCATCTGCAGCATCACGGAAAGGTCCATAGTAACTGGAAGCATATTTGACTGCATAGGACATAATCGGGATATGTTCAAAACCAGCTTCATCCAGACCAGCGCGAATTGCCGTTACAAAGCCATCCATCATATTAGATGGAGCAATGATATCAGCGCCAGCTTTTGCTTGTGATATTGCCGTGCGGGCTAAAACATCTAATGAAGGATCATTCAAAATTTGATCGCCCTCAATTAAGCCACAATGTCCATGGTCCGTAAATTCACATAAGCATGTATCCGCGATGACTAACAACTCAGGATGACGTGTTTTAATGAGTCGAGTCGCTTCTTGCACAATGCCATGATCATGAAATGCACCTGTTCCAACCGCATCCTTTTCAGCTGGCAAGCCAAATAAAATAACTGCAGGAATACCTAATGCTACAACCTCATCCACCTCTGCCTCTAGTTTATCTAATGAAAATTGAAAAACGCCAGGCATTGAATGTACTTCATTTTTAATATTTTCGCCTTCTATTACAAAAATAGGATAGATCAGGTCCTCTTTATGTAAGTATGTTTCTTTTACCATTGATCTCATCGTTGCATTGGCACGCAAACGACGGTGTCTTTGAAATTGTAGTTTTGTCATGATTTGTCCCCTACTTTCATAATTTCTTCGATGACTGCTTGCATTGTATAAACGCTTGGCATAATATCCACAGTAGCACCGTATTGTTCAAGAGCTGCTTCCGTAATATGGCCGATGGCTGCAATGTGAGCTGCTTCCCAGCCAATATGTGGCACAACTTCCATTGCATACACGTCAACTGCTGAAGGACTAGCAAAAATCACTGTAACATTTTGATATTGCTGGATGCAACTGACAATAACAGATGTTTGATCATGTCGTTCTATCGTTTCATAGACTGTCCATTCTTTTAATTCAAAAGGCAATCCATCCTTCAGCGTACTTTTCGCCTTTTCTCCTCGAATAAACAGACATCTAGGTTGATTACCCGCTACACTCGGAAATTCTTTAACGAAAATATCAGCACTAAATATGGAGGGCATAAAGCTCACTTGAAATCCTAAATTTTCTAATGCTGTTGTTGTTTTAGTTCCAATGGAAGCTATTTTTCCTTTGAAATGACTTGCATTAAATTGATGTCGAAGCATTTTACTAGCAAAAGCTTCTACAGCATTTTGACTAGTAAAAATCAACCAATCATATTGCTTAGCGCGGTTCAATAGTTCAGGATCCTTGCTATCTAATCGTTCACAAGTTTCAATTAATGGGGCTACGATGGCATGTCCACCTAAAGCTGTTATATTTTCGACAATGGTTGTTGTCTTAGATGTGCCTGTTAAAAGTATGGTTTTACCCTTTAGAGGTAAATTACTGGGCATCTTGCTCTGCCTTTACACGCTGAATTAAATCGAAAGCTCCTTGTTTTGTTAAACTAGCAGCTAGTTCTTCTCCAATTTTTTGTGCATCTGTGCCAACTACTGTTTCCTTATACACAACAGATGCATCTGGAGCAGCAACAAGGCCTGTTAATGTAATTTCTTCCCCATTTGAAGTGGCATAACCAGCAATCGGAACTTGACAACCACCATCCATTGCCGCTAAAAATGCACGTTCTGCATGTGCTTCTTGCCAAGTGAATGAATCAGTCAACTTACCTAATTCGGCTAAAAGCTCCGCATCATCGGCACGACATTCAATGCCAAGAGAGCCTTGCGCTACAGCTGGTAGACATTGTTCGACAGGTAAAAGCTCAGTGACTACATCATCACTCCACCCAAGGCGTTTCAAACCAGCCGCTGCTAAAATAATGGCATCATATTCTTCTGTTTCAAGCTTAGCTAAGCGTGTATCAACATTTCCACGAATCCATTTAATTTCGATATCAGGACGTACTGTTAAAAGCTGAGCACTACGACGTAAAGAACTTGTCCCAACAATTGCTCCCGCAGGAAGGTCAGCAAATTTAACATGCCCTTTCGAAATAAATGCATCACGAGCATCTTCACGTGGTGGAATACAACCAATCACTAGCCCATCTGGCAATACAGCAGGCATATCTTTCATAGAATGAACAGCAAAGTCAATTTCTTTATCGTAAAGGGCTTGTTCAATTTCTTTTACAAACAACCCTTTCCCACCTACTTTTGAAAGCTGTACATCTAAAATTTGGTCACCTTTTGTTACAATCTCTTTTACTTCAAATTCGAATGGTGCACCAGCCGCTTTTAATTCATTAATGAACCAATTTGTTTGCGTTAGCGCTAATTTACTTCTCCTAGAACCTACAATAATTTTTCTCAACAGTCTCCAACCTTTCTTCTAATACCATAAATGGAATCGCGATAAACTACTACCTAAGAAGAAGTTTACAACAACTAATAGATAGGCATAAATATGTACCCATGCATAAGTTGTACCTGTCAGCTTGCTTTTGCGATTCACATATAGGATAAAACAATACAAAATTAAAATAATGAAGGACCCTATGATTTTCGCATCGAAAATCGAAAGACTCTCTAATGTTAATAGTGCCCATTCAAACCCTAATATTAAACTTATAAATAACATCGGAATTCCAATGAAAAATGAAATATTCATCCAGCTACTTGTCTGCTGCAAGGAAGGCAATCTAGTCCATAAATGCGACCACTTTTTCTTTTTCAGCAATCGATATAGAACGAGATACAAAATGGCAAACACAAATGTTAATGTAAACGCTGCATAAGACAATATTGCAAATGATATATGAATAAAAAGCATCTCTGAAATTAAAGTATCCCCGACAGCTCCTGTAGGACGTTTCGGCATAAAAGTAAATATACTAGCGAATAAAAATCCTAGTATATTAATAATAAACACAGGTAAATCCACCCTTGCTATGCAATGAAGGATAATGGATAACGTCACGAGTAACCAGGAATAAAAAAGTATTCCCTCAGACAAGGATAAAATCGGAAAACGCTTCGTTTCCACAAACGTTAAAATGATAATGGCACTTTGAATCATCCATACAAATGAAACAAGCCAAAAAGCAATGCGTCTTGCACGTACTTGCTTATAAAAATAATCAGTAAAGTAAAAAACTAGACTGATCGCATACAAGACGATCATCACTTCATAGAGCCTCGTCATGGTCAAATCAGCCAATAGACATCCCTTCTTTGTCGTGAAATTAATAAACTATTTTAGCATAGAAAACAAAAAAACGTTTTCGTATCCTTAGTTTACCATACAGATACGAAAACGCCTCATGTAATATCAGTAGAAAATCCAATTGCGCGTAACACCCATGTACAATCACAGCTTTCTACGTGAGCGCAATAGATAATTTAGAAAGAGTACTTTGGTTCAGTAGAAGTCTGAGATACCTGTGCGCGTTCTTTGCGCTCAAGCTCTTGCTTTGTCATCTCATGAACTTCAGCTTCCACAGCATCCTCTATACCAAAAATTTGTTGGAATAAACGTAACTGTTCATTTGCTTTTGGAGAATTAGCCATTTCTTTAGCTTGCAAGATTGGCTCTTTTAACAATTGATTGATAATAGATTTTGTATGTTTGCTTAAAATTTTACGTTCACGTTCCGTTAAATCTGGCATTTTATTTTCGATACTTGTCATAGTCTCTTGTTGAATACGATTTGCTTTTTTACGTAATGCTGAGATGACTGGCACTACCCCAAGAGTAGCTACCCAGTCTTTAAATTGCACAACTTCTTCGCCAATCATATTAGTAATATCAGCAGCTGCACGTTCACGCTCTGCTAAGTTCGCTTCGACAATACCTTGTAAATCATCAATATCATATAGGAATACATTTGGTAGGTCGCCAACTCGTGGGTCAATATCACGAGGAACCGCTATATCTACCATGAATAATGGTTTTCCTTTACGTAAACGTTCCACAAATTGCATTAGCTCATAATCAATAACATAATCAGTAGCACCTGTTGAAGTAATTAAAATATCCGCTTCTAACAAAGAACATTGTAATTCCTTCATTGATTTAGCTTCACCATGGAATTTAGCTGCTAAGCTTTCTGCTTTTTCAAATGTACGGTTAATGACAGTAACTTTCCCTACACCACTACCGTAAAGGTTCTCAATTGCAAGTTCCCCCATTTTTCCTGCACCTAAAATAGCTACATGCTTGCGTTGTAATGAGCCAAAAATTTTCTTTGCTAATTCTACGGCCGCATAGGAAACGGATACCGCATTCTCACCAATCGCTGTTTCATTATGAGCACGCTTTGCAAATGTTACTGCTTGTTTAAATAGCTGATTGTATACCGTTCCTGTTGTGCCAATCTCTTGTCCACTTAAAAAGCTTTTTTTTACTTGCCCTAAAATTTGTGTTTCACCTAGAACCATTGAATCGATTCCAGCTGTCACTTTAAATAAATGTTCGACTGCCTCATCTTCTTCACGAATCGTTAAATACGAAGAAAATGTCTCCACAGGCAAATCAAACCAGTTGGCTAAAAATTGTTTCACAAAATGACGTCCAGTATGCAATTGATCCACAACAGCATATATTTCTGTACGATTACATGTCGAAACAATTACGTTCTCTAATATACTTTTTTGCTTTTGCAGCGCTTCCATTGCTTGTGGCAGTTCACTCTCAATGAATGATAACTTCTCACGTATTTCAACAGGCGCTGTTTTATAATTCAAGCCTACTACGATGGTATGCATGAATAACACCTCACACGTTCTAATTCACAAATCTCATTATAGCACAGTTCGACAAGAGTTCATCAATAATTTGTGAACATGTCATGAAGAACTGCAATTCGTCATCTACATTAGAATTATTATAAACTAAGTGTAACAAATTATACGTGTTGTTTCAAATTAAAAAACTGCCCCCATTATCGGAGGCAGTTTTCTCATTAATTTGTTATTGTAACACTCTTTATTGCAATCATATTTCCATCTTTATCGTATGCTATAAACTCAATCTCATCATTGACTTTAAAGTCCTGCATAGTTTGAACAGTTTTTGTTAACATATACACTTGATCACTACGCTTTTGCAAATCAAACTGGACATCTCCACTGATTGAATTAAAACGTACATTCATCTTCGCAACGTTTTGACAGTTACCATCAACTCGAGCACTCATTGTAATATAACCTTTTCGTAGCGAAACACTTGTCTCTTCAAATAAATCTTCTGGATTGATACAGCTTGAAGCTTGCGTTTTACATAAAATTGTATCAATTAACTTCTGGAAGACTTGATGCAATTGCAAATTATCAATTGCATGGAAGTACGTTCCGCCCGTTTCTGAAGATAATTGCATTAAAGTGGCGTCATTTACTTGTGATTTTTTGCCCATACTTACTGTGTATACTTTGACACCTTGCTTTTTCGCTTCATTTATAACTTTTGTCATTTTTGATTTACTCGTTTTACCATCAGATACAACGACAATCGCTTTGGATGTTTTCGAATCGTTCGAGAATTTTGTTAAAGCAATATCGATGCCTGCAAAAATATCGGTTGCACCCTTATCTTTCGATGCTTTATAAAGATCTTTTTTCAACACATTTTCTGTTGTACCTTCTCCAAGTACTGTCGCTTTTGTATTGGTTTCAATGACTATGTTATTTTTAGCCTTTAATTGATTGATTAGTTCAATCATTTTCTTCCCACGATAATTTGTTGGATCAACAGCCTTCATGGAAGAAGAATAATCCACTACATAGGCAATTTCTGTTGCTAAAGAACAAGAGTTTTTACTGAAGTATGGATTCGTAAAAATATCTTTCGTCACTGTTTTATCTTTTAAACCCTTCAAGGACGTTGCATAGCGAGGGTCTATTGGATTGACAAGTCTTGCTTCCACTTTAGATTTGCCATATATAACTGAATCAAAGTAGGCTACAGCAGTACCTGGATTCCCTGTATTATTTAATGGATCAGAAGTGTTCGTAATGAATGAAGCTGTTTTTTCTACTCCGTCATACTTAATTTTGACTGTTCCTTGATAATCTGTAATAGGCTCTCCACCAGGACGCACTAAAGTCACCATTACTTTTGTATAACGATCTTTTCCTGATGGTCTTGATGCAGCATCCGCACTTTCCTTTAGGGCCTCTACTCGTTTTTTAAACGCCTCTACTTGTCCAAGTAATTTACCGCCTTGGTATTTTAATAAAACCGTGCGGTCATAGTTACTTAAGTTTGTGAAGATCGAATAAATCTTCATAACACTATCATAATGTTCTAATGTTAAATCTTTTTCATCTGGCATTTCTTTCATAAGCTGAATAATGGCGCCGACTGGATTAATGTTCTCTACCTGTGAGGCAATATCATCATCTATGCCCTGAACGCGATAAATAGGACGACCATCGTCAGCAATTAAATACATTATTTCCGTTTTAGCTGGCGTTGTAACAGAGTTCTCAAAACGTGTCTTTAAAAGTTCCTCAAATAAGTGAACAGAAATATCATAGTTTTCAAATTGAAGAATAGCATTTTCATAACCTAATGCCGGATATTTAGGATCAGATCCACCGTAACGCAAATAGATGTTTTGCACATTCCCTAAAACGTCCGTCACATTTGTTTGCTGCCCAATACTAAATAATTTTTTATCTGAATTAGCATTTAGAGGAACTGGGCTATAAACATCAATTAAGTTTTGCGTAAAGAACTCTGGAATATCTTCACTTTTTGGAAATTCAGGAATCACGCTCCCATTATCATCTGTATTTGCTGGGTCGTATACTTGGTAATCAATACGCAATTCAGGCTGTGGTGCATAACGCACTTCTGCGTTTAGTTTCTCACCAACAAGACACTTCATTGCTGGGTCCGTATTATTAATCAGCTCAAAAGTTATTGTATCACGTACTGATTTAGTTAATTTTGGTGCTACCACTATAGCAGATACCGTTGAACCATCCGATTGGACAATGTCAACTGCTTCACCTGAAGTATCAACAATATTTCCGTAGGATGCCTTCACGCGGAATGAATAAGATTTATCATCAGCGATAGGATCACCATTACAAGCCTTTAAAGAAACTGTAACTAGTGTTGTATCCACATTATTTGCAATTAAATCAGGCTTTTCCACCAAGATACTCTGCAATGCATTATTAACATTATTTGGTCCAGTAAAATCATTTGAATTATCCTTTGGCTCTTCAAAATCAGCACTACTAGATCCCATAAAACCAGGTGGTAACGTAATGCTATCATTATCACGACCAGCTGGACTACGTTTTAATCCTTGTACTGCGAAAGTGCTATTTTGAACAGCACGATAGAAAAATACAGCAACATCACCCCGTGTTAGTTTTGTGGATGGGTTAAAGCTAGCGAAAGTGTTTTTGCCTGTAGAGCTTGTAGATAAATCATTTGAATATAAATATTGAACTGCCTGTGGCTCATCTAAATCTAAGCCTTTAAAAGCCGCGTAAATTTGGGCAAATTGGCCACGTGTTACAGCTTTTGTTCGATTCGTATTTACATGTGTACCATTAAATGGTAAATAAAAATCACTATAGAAATTATAAGCAACACTATCAATATAAGATAAAGCATAGTTACGATCTAGTTTGGCAAACATCAGAACAAGATCGCGATCTGTCACTTGATCATTTGGTAAAAAGTTACTTGCACTATTTAAGGACATCAGGTCATTATCGACCGCCCATGAAATAGCTTTATAATTATTGCTATTTGTTGGAACATCTCTAATTGTTGTAGCTGCTTGCGTAACAGTAGGTGTAGCTGTCATCAGTAGAAGCATGAAGCAAAGCATAGCAAGCAATGCTTTTTTTACATATGTCATTTTTGTTCCATCCTTTCTTTAGTTAAAGAACAATATGTCATCACGATAGTTTTGTTTTAAGTCATCCTCTAAATATTTCAAGAATCGTTCTAAAACAACTGACGCCTCTGCACGCGTTAGTGGTTTATTTGGATTAAAACGACCAGCAGCATCACCAATCATTAAGCCAAGTTCATTCGCTATATAGATGCCATCTCTCGCATAATTTGGAATCTGTTTGTCATCTGTAAATTTAGTTAAGTAGCCAGGATCAGGTGCTCTATTTTCAAGTCCTAAGGCACGGACAAAGATAGTTGCAGCCTGTGCGCGATTAATAGCATTGTCTGGCTTAAAGTAGTCAGCTGATACACCTTTGATTATCCCTTTATTTAACGCTGATTCAATATAACCGTAATCTTTGATAGAACGCTTCAAGTCTTTAAAAACACTTGTAGTAGGTGTCTTTTTTGATTTCTTTTCTTCAAACACACGTAAATCAACCGCTTTACCAATAGCCGTCGTAAAATCAACACGTTTCATTGGTGTATTAGGAGAAAAGAAGTTACTTGAATCTGAGTAAATACCTAGAGAATAAAGTTTTTCAATTGCTTCTTTCGCATAATGGGTTGTTAAATCTCTGAATTTAGGAATGATAAGACGTTCAATTGTCGGCATGTACTCTGTATCTAAATCAAGTGTACCTTTTTGTCCTGAAGATAGGTCGTATGTATATTCAGAAATAACATCCTTTTCACTTACGACTGCATATCCACCTTCAAAACTCCCTAAGCTACCGAGATTTTCCTCATAATTTAAAACACGTGATTTACTTGTAGATAAACGATTTTTCACATGACTTGTTTTACCATCACTATAAGAATAAACAGATTCCGTGATTTGAGTTTCTGTCGCACCCCAGAAGTTCTCATAGCCTGCATGTCGACTATCTGTTTCAATTGTTACTGTGTTTTGAACAGCATTTTTTCCTTTTCCTGTTTCAAAAGCATAGGTTTTTCTAGAAATAATATTTCCTGAGTAATAATCAGAGGCTGCACGATTATCAGTAACTGTTCCTTGTGAAAATTGATAATCGACTAAGGAATAAGTAATGGCGCCAATTGTGATTTTTTCAGTGTATTTCTTCACTTCACCATTGGATGTTTTTTGACCAAGAACTGCATAATCCACTACATCTGATTCATAGGCAATATTTCTTGTCAATGTTGCGCCATTGCTTGCTGTTAACTTCATGCTATACGTTTCAGTTAATTTACCTTTTGATTCTTTTTGAGCAATTTTAATATCTTTACTTGTCCCTTTAAAAATAACAGGTGTCCCTGAAAGGAACACAGCTTCTTCATATGTATATTCGTTTTTTACAGCACCTGTTGTTTCTAATGAAGCGGCTGATGCATTGAATGGAATAGTTGTTCCAATCAAAAAGACAGCAAGGACTAGAAACATTATTTTAGATAATTTTTTTTGCATTCGCTTTTCCTCTCTTTCACTGTGCATTTGCGTGCATAATGAAGCTTGTTTCTAATATAACTAAAAAATCTGCTCGTCTTGCGAATATATACACAATTTAGCCTATTCGAAGTAACTTCTTCATCTTTCGATTATGAAACATATTCGCATGAGACTCGCAGATTTTTTAGTTTAATATTTATGCTAATCTACCAAAATAAAATGAGCTTTAACAAATCGATCTGATAATACAACTAACCGATCAGATGGCTGTAAGTCAGAAGCTTGAATCACCTTACCTGCTTTAATCAGTGTCGCTTGGTCAATATTCATATTAACCATTTCACCCGCTTCATACCAACGACCATTTTGCCATTGACTAACACTCTTGACATTAATGACTGCAGGATACGTAGATTTCACAGACTGTAATTTCCCTGCAAGCATTAGAGGGGCAACAGGTTTAGCCTTGTCTAAAATATGAAGAGCTTGTACATGGCCTTCCTTCACATAGAAATAACCATAGTCTCCCTCAGATAAGTAAAGTTCAATATCTGGCATGACACTATATGTTTTATTGCCGTCATCTACCATGGCTTTCGTTGAATTACTAACTGACAGTACAGTACGATCTGCTTTCTTGAAAACATTTGATTCAATCTTCATCGCATCGTCAATTTCAATTACATATCCATCTGCTTGAGATAAGCGTCCATAATATAATTCATGACCTGCGAGATTAGGTGACATGAAGCTATCACTTGTAACTTGTATTACTTGGGCATAGTGATCACGAGTAGCACCATCAGCCACGACAAAAGCAGTACCATATGCCATAAGACCAGTAGGTTCAATTAATCGTCCATTTCGAATTAAAATAGTTCCATTATGGAAATACATTGTTCCTGCTGTTTTCAGTTTCAGTAGTTGGTAATCTGTATCAACAGACAGCATTGGTTCGTAATATGTTCTTTCATTATTTTTTAATACGACAATTTTCTCGATTACTTCCTTACCAAATTGTTTAACGGTCGCATAGTATGCTTCGCTACCTATATAATTTTTCAGCTGACCTTTCTCGACTTTTGTATTCCCAACATAGATTGGTACTTTGGATGTAAAAGGCATAGTTGAAAGATCATTTGTTGTTTGAGAGCCAAATTGCCAGTTTACAAAGGCATGCTGATTTTTCACGGTAAGCTTGTTGGCATTAGGATTAACCGCTTGTATCTCGCCTTTATATAAGTTTTCAACGAGCGTACCTGTTTCACTGATAGCTACCTTTGATATGATTGAGGAAGTTTTATTTTTGAAACTTAATTTAACTCGATCCCCAACGTATAATGCACTAATATCTGTTGCAGAAGAACCTTTTTGATAATTGGTTTCTTTGTTTAAATAGTATGTCGTTTCTGTGCCAACATCTGGTTTTACCATGATAAATAAACCATTTGGATCAATACTCGTGACGACACCAGCAGTTGTTTTACCGTTACTGCTTCCTGTTGATGGTACATTTGTTTCTGTTGGTGTATAAGAGGTACCGCGAAGTTCAACAACACTTCTAAGAGAAATTTCAGCCTCGACTTCCATCCCCATCTTAAAACCCTCAATCGTTGTAGACGTATTATTAATATATAATCTAGTATTTTTATTAATATTAAAGGTTACTGTTCGTCCACGATCATTTTCCAATGTAATTTTACTAAGTTGCTTTTCTATCGTACCATCAGGCTTCGTATATTCCGAAAACGTTACATCAACAAATGTCCCTGTCACTAGTTGGGCTGCTTTAGCAGATTGATTAAAGGAAAAACCAACTATCATCAGTAACGTAATCATCAGTATGTATAAATATTTTTTCAAAAAACCTGCCTCCTTACTAATTATTAGTATATCGTATTATTGGTAGTTTTTCTTATTCGAAAAGTTACATTTTAGGCCTTCTTGAATTTATTTCTAAAAACAAAAGTTGAGGTAGCTTTTAACTTCAAGCTACCTTGCCTACTACTCATACTTGAATATCAATTGTATGTCCGGCTGTTGGATGTGGAGCATCTAACATTTCAACTAACTGTTCTGTATTTTGCTGTTGCATTTCCATTGCCTGTTTCGTAACAGCTAAAGATACATTTTGCATAAGTGTTGCTTGGTTCATTGCCATCGATAAAGCTGCGATATCCATCTAGTCCACCTCCTATCTAATTTATCGGACAAATAGTTTCATCATCAAGTATTTTCCCTAATTTTCTACACCACTCGATTGAAAATACAAAAACATCTATTGTCCTAACGGTTTAGATACAATAGATGTTTTTTATTACATTTTATTTTCGATTGTTTTCCAAGCTTCCTCAAAGCCAAGACCCGTTTCTGATGAGAAGACAATAAGTGAATCACTTTTTTCCATCTCCAGTGTCTCTTTGACAATTTTCTTATGTTTATCCCATTTACCTTTTGGAATTTTATCTGCCTTCGTTGCAATGACAATGCAAGGAATATTGTAATGCTTTAAAAAATCATACATCATACGATCATCAGCTGTCGGAGGATGTCGCAAATCTATAATTTGTACGACTGCTTTTAACTCCTGGCGTCCTGTAAAATAGCGCTCGATCATTTTTCCCCATGCCTCACGCTCTGTTTTAGAAACCTTTGCATAACCATACCCTGGAACATCTACAAAAAATAGCTGTTCTTCAATCTTATAAAAGTTAAGGGTTTGTGTTTTACCAGGCTTAGATGAAATACGTGCTAAAGCTTTACGTCCGATCATTCGATTTATGAAGGAAGACTTTCCTACATTCGAACGACCTGCTAATGCAAATTCTGGCAGTCCATCTTCTGGATATTGGTCTGGTCGTACCGCACTAATGACCATTTCGACATTATGGACTTTCATTTTTTAAAAACCTCCGTCCAGCGCATAAGCTAAAACTTCATCAGCCGATGTCACTAGTTTAAATGTTAGTTGCTCACGTACACTATCAGGAATATCCTCTATATCACGTTCATTATCCTTTGGACAAATGATTGTCGTTAATCCTGCACGGTGAGCGCTTAATGTTTTTTCTTTTAAGCCGCCGATTGGCAATACACGGCCACGCAAGGTAATCTCACCTGTCATACCTACCTCGCGGCGAATCGGGCGATGTAGAATAGCCGAAACGATAGCAGTTGCCATTGTAATACCAGCTGATGGTCCATCTTTAGGTACAGCGCCCTCTGGTACATGGATATGAATATCATGAGTATCAAAAAATTCTGCATCCACATTAAGGTGTTCCATCTTCGTACGAACATAGGATAAGGCTGTTTGAGCCGATTCCTTCATTACTTCACCAAGCTTACCAGTTAGTTGTAACTTCCCTTTACCTGGTGTTAAAGAAACTTCAATTTGTAATGTATCTCCACCAACTGTTGTATAAGCAAGTCCAGTAGCGACACCCACTTGATTTTCCTTTTCAGCCTGTCCATAGCGGAAACGATGTTTACCTAGTAAATCTTGTAATGATTTTGAGCTAACCGTTACGCGTTTTTTCTCACCAGATACAATTACTTTGGCAATTTTACGGCAAAGCGTAGCGATTTGTCGTTCTAAACCGCGAACTCCTGCTTCCCGAGTATAATAACGTATAATATCAGTGACTGCTTCATCTTTGATTACCACTTGCGTTTTTTTCAAGCCATGCTCTTTAAGCTGCTTTGGTATAAGATGATTTTTTGTAATTTGAGCTTTCTCGATTTCAGTATAGCCTGCAATAGATATTACTTCCATACGATCTAATAATGGTCCTGGGATGCTACTTAAATCATTGGCAGTTGCAATAAATAACACATTAGATAGATCATATGGTTCCTCAATATAATGATCACTAAATGTATTATTTTGCGCAGGGTCTAAAACTTCAAGCATGGCTGCTGCAGGGTCACCTCTAAAATCATTCGACATTTTATCGATTTCATCTAATAAAAATACTGGATTAATGGTACCTGCTTTTTTCATTCCTTGAATAATACGTCCTGGCATTGCACCAACATACGTACGTCGATGTCCGCGAATTTCCGATTCATCTCGAACACCACCTAAAGAAATACGAATAAATTTTCGATCTAAACTTTCGGCAATGGAGCGAGCTAATGATGTTTTACCAACACCTGGAGGCCCTGCTAAGCATAAAATAGGTCCTCGCAGTGAATTTTTCAGCTGACGTACTGCTAAATATTCTAGAACACGTTCTTTGACTTTTTCTAATCCATCATGATCTCGGTTTAAAATATTTTCAGCATGGGCAATATTCATGCGATCCTCTGTAGCATTTGTCCACGGTAATGAAATAAGCCAATCAATATAATTGCGAATAACACCGCTCTCAGCACTAGCTCCAGGTATTTTTTCATAGCGATCTAATTCTTTCAGTGCTGCTTCCTTTGTTGTTTCTGGCATACCAGCTTCGTCGATACGCTTCCGTAATTCTGCAACTTCTCCAGTTTTCCCTTCGCGATCTCCCAGCTCCGTTTGGATAGCTTTCATTTGCTCACGTAAATAATATTCCTTTTGCGTACGCTCCATTGACTGCTTTACTTTGGAATTAATCTTCTTTTCTAGATCCAATACTTCCTGTTCATCATGCAAGCGAATAATTAAATGATCTAGTCGTTTTTTAACGCTTAGCATTTCCAATACTTCTTGCTTGTCGGCAATTTTAAACGGCAAATGAGAAGCAATAATATCAGCTAAACGGCCAGGCTCTTCAATATCCGTTACAGTATTGATCGTCTCAGTTGTAATTTTATTGGAGGATTTTGCATATTTTTCAAAATACGTCAACAATGTCCGCATCAATGCTTGTGTTTCTACATCTTTTTCCGTTGACTCCTCTTTAATTTCAATATCGACAACCGTATACTTCTCTAACGCACGATAGTTTTTCCACGTTGCACGAGCAACTCCTTCTACAAGGATACGTAACGTGCCATTTGGTAATTTAAGCATTTGTTTGACATAAGCAATTGTACCAACTGAATACAAATCTTGCTCTTCAGGTTGTTCATCGTGCATTTCTTTTTGTGTTACCAATAAAATCATTTGGTCCTCTAACATTGCCTGCTCAAGCGCCGCTACAGAACGATTTCTACCCACATCAATATGTAACACCATCGATGGGAATACTAAAAGTCCACGCAAAGGCAATAATGGTACATTTGTTGTTTTTTGTATTGTCACCATGCGGGCATTCACCTCCGTCAAAATTTTCATGTTAACATCCCGCGCTACTAGTATGTGTTTAAAAAATTGATTCACACTAGATATTGAAGCGAGCCAAAAATTTCTTCAAGTTACAGCTGGCTTTATGTAGGAATGAATAAAAAGCTGACTGTCGATATGTGCGAATATTGCACAATCGAAGTCAGCTAATTACTCTCTATCTCACAACGGTAGACAGCCACGTCTATTCATTATGCTGAAGTTTTAGTGTCGCTACCTTCATCGAGTTCAGTGCCATCTTCAAGAAGCAATTTCGGTTTTTCTTTATCCGTAATTGTTTTTGCTGTAATGATACATTTTTTCACGTCTTCACGTGAAGGTAATTCGTACATTACATCAAGCATTGTTGACTCAATAATTGAACGAAGACCACGCGCACCTGTTTTACGTTCAATTGCTTCCTTAGCAATTGCCACAAGAGCATCTTCATCAAATTCAAGCTCAACGCCATCTAATTCAAGCATTTTTTGATATTGCTTGGCTAGTGCATTTTTCGGCTCTGTTAAAATTTGTACTAGTGCTGCTTCGTTTAATTGCTCCAGACTCGCAAGTACAGGTAATCGACCAATGAACTCTGGTATTAAACCAAATTTCAATAAATCCTCAGGAATCAGCTTGGACATGATAGAACCTTCATCTACATCTACTTTATTCGGATCTGAACCGAATCCTATTACTTTTTCACCCTGACGTCGTTTAATGATGGTTTCAATACCATCAAATGCACCGCCAACAATGAAAAGAATATTGGTTGTATCGATCTGTAAGAATTCTTGATGAGGATGTTTTCGTCCTCCTTGTGGTGGAACACTTGCAACTGTTCCTTCAAGAATTTTTAGGAGTGCCTGCTGAACACCTTCGCCGGAAACATCTCGTGTAATAGATGGATTTTCCGACTTACGTGCAACCTTGTCAATTTCATCAATATAGATAATCCCTTTTTCAGCGCGTTCGATATCATAATCAGCTGATTGGATTAACTTTAATAAAATATTTTCAACGTCCTCACCAACATAACCTGCTTCAGTTAAGGAGGTAGCATCCGCAATAGCGAATGGAACATTTAAAATACGTGCTAACGTTTGAGCTAATAAAGTTTTACCGCTACCAGTTGGGCCGATTAACACAATGTTCGATTTTGCTAATTCAATATCATCAATTTTACTATTCGTATTGATACGTTTATAGTGATTGTAAACTGCGACTGCCAATGCTTTTTTAGCACGCTCTTGTCCAATTACATACTCATCTAAAATCGTTAAGATTTCTTTTGGTTTTGGAATATCTTGGAATTCGATCTCCTCTTCTACACCTAGTTCCTCTACAACGATCTCTGAACAAAGCTCGATACATTCATCACAAATATAAACACCTGGACCTGCAACTAATTTACGCACTTGTTCTTGTGGTTTTCCACAGAATGAGCATTTTAAATTGCCTTTTTCATCATTAAATTTGAACAATATGTTTCACCCCTATTCAAGCAACAATCTTACAAGATTATTGAACCTTTATCAAATAAATTGTCTGCATCATTTACGCCTCAGTAATTATGCATGTGTAGATTATAACGCATCGTCATGTACTTTACTTCATTTGTCTTTCGAAGCATGCTATAGGAACCTGCTTACTTCGCCACCTTATACTGCTATAAAGTTACATTTATTCACTTCCGACACACTACAAACTACTGATCTCTATTTATAAATCTACTACATTCATCAACCAAGGGTATATCACTCAAAAAATAAATTTTATTTAGTTAGAACCTTTCTGAATGAAGTTAAGTTTAGCATCGTATCAATTTCGCCTTGACTCTAATAGCGCCAGGACTTCAATCTAAATCCTTGCCGCATGCCAGCAGGCACTATCTTCATTCAGTCGTGGTTTAAACACACACTAAAAAGGTTAAAAGGCTTACAGCTCGCCATCTATGTGAGATGGTAGTTTTTTGTACCTGACATTATACTTTGGATACAAAAACATCTGCTGAATGAAGATAAAAACTAAAACAATACTATGTATAAGTGAAGTATAAAGTGAATTAAATGTTAAGGGGACTGATTGCTAAGAGTTTATGTGATAAAACAAGGCACGGAAGAATGCCGTACCTTGTTTTTTTGGGTATCTAATTACACAAAATCTTATTCAGTAATTTTAGCGTTTTCTACTAAAAATTCAACTGTTTTTTGGATTTTGATGTCATTTTCAAGTACTGCTGTTCCACCTAAAGCACTTGTGATTTGATCTTTTGTCATGTTAAATTGAGCAGCCATTTTTTCTAATTCTGCTTCAATATCAGCTTCAGATGCTTCAATTTTTTCAGCTTCAGCAATTGCTTCAAGTGTTAATGATACACGCACACGGCTTTCAGCTTCTTCTTTCATTTGGCCACGTAAGTCTTCTTCTGATTGACCAGAGAATTGGTAGTAAAGGTCTAGATTCATACCTTGCATTTGTAAACGTTGACCAAATTCTTGTAACATACGATCAGTTTCAGAGTTGATCATACCCGCTGGTACTTCAAAATCCGCATTTTCAGCTGCTTTTTCTACAAGCTCATCACGAAGAGCTGCATCTGATTCTGTTTCTTTTTGAGCTGCAGTTTGTTCTTTAATTTTAGCGCGTAAAGCTTCAACGCCTTCAACTTCTGGATCTAATTCTTTTGCAAATTCATCATTTAACTCAGGAAGAACTTTTGTTTTAACTTCTTTCACAGTTACTTTGAAAGTAGCTTCTTTACCAGCTAATTCAGCTGCATGATATTCTTCTGGGAATGTAACAACAACATCTTTAGATTCGCCAGCTTTAACACCAACTAGTTGCTCTTCAAAACCTGGAATGAATGAACCTGAACCGATTTCTAGTGGATAGTCTTCACCTTTACCACCTTCAAAAGCTTCTTCGCCAACGAAACCTTCGAAGTCGATCACAGCTGTATCACCTTCTACGATTGCTTCGTCTTCTTTGATTTCAAGCTCTGCTTTACGAGCTAATTGATCTTGAATTTGTGCATCAACTTCTTCATCCGTTACTTCTACTGGAAGTTTAGATACTTCTAGACCTTTATAGTCTCCTAGCTTTGGTTCTGGTTTCACTGTTACTTGTGCAGTGAATGTGAAATCTTGGCCGTGTACAAAGTTTTCTGTACCAGCGATTTCTGGGTAATCAACTGGCATAATTCCAGCTTCATCAATTGCTTTTGCATAAGATTCAGGAACGATGATTTCTAATGCATCTTGGTATAGAGATTCGATACCAAAACGTTGTTCAAACATTTTACGAGGCATTTTACCTTTACGGAAACCTGGTACGTTAATTTGTTTTACAACTTTTTTGAACGCTTGGTCCATTGCTGCGTCGATTTCTGCAGCAGGTACTTCGATTGTAAGAGTACCGATATTACCTTCTTGTTTTTCCCATTTTGCTGACATGTATAAATACCTCCAAATAAATAATCAAGTTTAGATGTTAGACAATTCATTCGTAACTACGATTTTGACAACCATTTTAGTATAACATAGATGTGTATAGTTTCAACTTATTTCATACCTAATGTAGTTCTGTTAGCTTTTCTAACATTTGTAAAAAGTCAATGATTTCATAGTCCATTTCTTGTACATTTCCAAGCATCGCTAAGACAAAATCAATATAACTATAGGCAACATCATCTGCTTCGAACGGGTGCCATTCAAATGGATACGTTACAATGGCATGCTTTGCCATTAAATATTGTACCATTTCCAAAGTCGATGGGTCTTGTTCTAGCTTCACTTCTAGTATATTTTTTATTTCTCCATACTGCGGTAGCTGGTTAGGCAATACTAATTCAGTAGGATTAACAACTTTGGTTTGATTGAATTTGGCTACTGTAACATTGATAGCTACTTCTTGTTCTACTAATAATATAAGTGCTAGACTCTGGACAAACGGATGGATCGTGGAACATTCAATAATCTCTTTCAACGGCTCTTTTAATTGTCTTACATTTGTATCCATAAGTCGATGTAAGCGAATGGATTGCTCATTTGGACTAAGTGCCCTAAATTTCTCAAGGTCATATTCTTGTTCTTCTATTAAACGTTGTGCATTTTCTTTTTTTTCTAGATTCTTAGACACTTCACTATTCAAATTTTTTAAGCGTTCAAATTTTTCAATTTGATCCTGAGGCAAAACATTTTCTTCAAGTAGCGTTGAAATTAATGACTCTACTTGATGGTATTCTTTTAACTGCATGCATACGGTAATGTACAATTCCATGATTTCTACATAAAATGACGTACCCATTGAAAATAATTGCTCACAAACATCCTTTGTCTTGCTATAGTCCTTTAATTCATACAAAGCGAAAGCATAGGCACTAAGAGCAAATTCATCTCCAGCTTCGTACACAAATGCCTTTTCAAAGCTTGCCACCGCTTTTTCATACTGAAAATTTTCAGCAAACATATGTCCTTCACGTATTAAAGTTTGGACAGCGCCCGGAAAAACAACAACATTGTCATGTTTAATGACATGACGCTTTCTTTTTGTCATTTTTCTCACCTCATTGTTCTAATTTTTCATTTCTGCTATTTACTAAAAAAATCCACAAGTTTCTTGTTTTTAACAAAAAATTATTGCTTTTGCATTCATATTTTGTAATAAATTGTATTATAATTAGAATAGTCTAAAATTTATCACAATAATTCGCAGACGCTTCCCCTTTGTTGTCTGCATCAAGAAAATCAAGTTCTTAACAAGGAGTGGAATCCATGCAATTACTTGATACAATTACAGAATTTGATCATTGTATCTCATCTGCATTCGAGGCATTATCGATTAAAGTCATTTCAATTTCTACAACGGACGGCCCTTTTCAAGATAAGCCGATAGAATTTGAACTTTTAACACGCACCAAAATAGATGTCTACACACAAGAAGCCAGCACCTATATTTTAAAAATTCAAGGGTGTATTCCTGGATCTATTGCACTTGGTCATCAAAACGAGTCTCTTTCCATTATTCCTCAAAAAGTAAACATTGAATGTAACTACAAGCTGCTACATGTTGATAAAAAAGATATGCATCAGATTTTACAACATCCTGAACCAAATCGTCACTATAGTGAATGGCTCATTGATGCAATCAAAAATGCCAATATTCTTGTCGAGTTAAAGACAAATCAACACACGCTCACTGAATGGCCAATTGGCATTAAATCAGCAGTCATTATTTAGCTAGACAAAGACATACTTAAATAGGTATGTCTTTTTTATTGTTCACATTTTAGTTTTACCATTTTATTGCGTTTCTATCATAACAACTTTCTATAGTTTCTGGAAATAATATTGTAAAAATTATGTTTTAAAGAGGACATTCTAACTGTGCTTGATTAAAATGAAGGTTTCAAATTTATCCCTTCGAAATGAAATGGCGCTATAATATAAAATACAAAAATAAGTTGGGGGCTTTTTTACATGGATATTAAAGAATCATTACAGTCTTTTTCTACAATGACACTGTCTGAGCGTCAGACATTTATGTTCGAACATAGTGATTGGCTATTACAGGATATGTTAGCCCATATTGGCTCAGTTGATGCCGAATTACGAGACCAGCTCATTTATCGCACCTTTGTTGATTTACTAAGTGATAATTTATTGAGTTCTCAACAAATTCAATATTTGTTTGATACAGTTACAGGTGAGGATTTTTTATATTTACATATCGGAGATAAAACAGAGGATAGTGTCTTTACTCGTTCTTTTTCTGCTTTACTAGTTGCAGGTCTTCTTGCAAAGGACGCTGAATTACTTGTTTTAAGAGATGAAGACCTACAAGTGTTCTTTAAAAAAATTGGCCGTTATTTGTTATTAGAACAGGATATGAGAGGATATGTTCAGGGAAAAGGATGGGCACACAGTATTGCACATGGTGCAGATTTAGCTACAACAACAATAAAACATCCAAAATTCGATTTACAGTATGCACCATCCATTTTACATGCATTAAAACTTGTCACTTGGAAAGAAACAGTCTTTGTTAACGATGAAGAGGAACGTTTAATTAATATAGTGGATGCATTATTGCTTCAAAATTACTCAGAGGAAGCACTGATCGAATTTGTTGAGCAGGCTTTTGATAAATTTGAAATGCATTTAATGACACAAGGTTATAATGAGCTCTTCTTTAGTGGAAGAACTTGTACCTTAAACTTTATGAAAACACTGTATTTTTCTTTGAAAATGAATAATAAAGCTCCACAGCTTCAAAATACGATTTATGGACAAGTAGCCAAATGGCTGAAGCTTGGTGATTGACAGGTAATTTTAAAAATGCTGAATTACACCGCTTAATTCTTGATAACATAAATTTTTTCTAAAATACTAGCAAACTAAGAACTGGCTTAGTTTGCTTTTTACTTTTCAAATAAAACAAATGAAGTAAAAATATGGATATTAAAGAAAACCTATTATTATATTAACATAATTAATATTTCACTCCATTTATTCCCTCCTCGCTCATTCCTTTCATTGAAAATTCAACCTATTGTTTCCATAAAACGTCATTGCATCTACTCCTTTTTTGGATAAAAGGCAAATAAAAAATCCCAATAGGTCTGGTATGACAATGATTTTATTACAAAACAGCGTCTAAAATGTGAAATACCATTTTTCACATTTTAAATTATTTACTTAGGTAAACATCAGGAATGCAGTATTTTCAACGTTTACACAGTGTTTAATAAATAAAACCTATAAATACCAATACTAAAATAACGATTTTTGTTCAAAAAATGTTCAAATTCAATACCGCTATACTATCATTTTCATAACAAAATTATGTTTTTTCTTAAAAACAGGGCGTATAATCCAATGTGCAAACAACGAGAGATTGTGACAATCGTAGTTAACCAAGTATGTATTTAAACGATTGCGCAAATCATTGATTTTGCTAACGCTTGCATCAGATCAATCAACACTAGATTTTATGTTTCATATTGAACCATGCCATTGTAATTTCTTAAGTTGTTGATTGATACGCCAAGATAAAAGAGGTGACCTCAGTATCAACTATTTGTAAATGTGACACTGACAAAAAACACATGAATTTTATGAATAGCCGTTCTATAGAAAGGAGTCAAACATGAAGAAAAAATTAAGTTTAATGTTAGTAGCATTGAGTGCGATTGCTCTTCTTGCTGGATGTGAACCATTAACAGTGTTCAATCCAAAAGGACCTAATGCTGAAACATTATCAAACACAATTATCTTATCCATTATTACAATGGCCTTTATATTGCTAGTCGTGTATGTGCTTTTAGCCTTTATGCTTACAAAATATCGTGCATCAAAAGCAGCTGCAGATTATGAGCCTCCTCATGAAGAAGGAAGTCATCTGCTTGAAATTACATGGACAGTAATTCCAATTATTATCGTAGCATTTTTAGCTGTAGTGACAGTAAGAACAACATCTACAGTAGAAGCTCAACCAGCAGGTTATGACGATAAGGAGCCTTTAGTGATTTATGCATCATCATCAAACTGGAAATGGCACTTTAGTTATCCAGAAGAAGGTGTTGAAACAGTTAACTATGTAAACATTCCGGTGGATCGTCCAATCGAATTTAAGCTTTACTCATTTGGTCCAATTACAAGTTTCTGGATTCCTCAATTAGCAGGTCAAAAATATGCTATGAGTGATATGTTAACAACAATTCACCTTGCAGCAGATGAAGTTGGTTCATTTATGGGACGTAACTCTAACTTTAATGGACGTGGCTTTGCAGAAATGGAATTTGAAGCACAATCTATGACACAAGAAGACTTCGATAAATGGGTTGCTGATGTTAAATCGAAAGAGGCACCATTAACAGAAGAAAAATTTGATGAGCTTTTAGAGGCAGAACATGTTGGGCGCCAAAGCTTCTCATCTACACACTTAGACTTTAGACCAGCTCCAATGGAACATGGTAAACACATGAATATGGATGAAATGGATCATGGGGACATGTCTGAAGAAGACATGAATAATGAACATTCTGGTCATTAATTTGATTTTATCGTTGAACGAATCGAGACATTAATTTTTAATTCTGAAAGGAGCGCATCCAATGAGTATGGAAGAATTATTCCATCCAATGCAAGAACCGATGATTTTAGCGGCAGCTATTAGTATCGTAGTTGGTGCAGTGGTTATCGTAGCAGGCCTTACTTATTTCAAAAAATGGGGCTATTTCTACAAAAACTGGCTATCAACTGTTGACCATAAAAAAATCGGGATTATGTATATCGCAGTAGCTTTATTAATGCTATTCCGCGGTGGTATCGATGCACTATTAATGCGTGCACAAACAGCCGTTCCAGATAACGGACTTCTTGATGCACAACACTATAATGAAATTTTCACAACACACGGTTTATTAATGATTCTATTTATGGCGATGCCATTTGTTATCGGCTTAATGAACATTGTCATTCCACTTCAAATCGGTGCACGTGACGTTGCTTTCCCACGTCTAAACGCTGTCAGCTTCTGGCTATTTGCAGCAGGTGCTGGTTTATTAAACTTATCATTCATTATCGGTGGTTCACCAGACGCTGGTTGGACAGCCTACTTCCCTCTTGCAAGTACGGATTTTAGTCCGACTGTAGGGAATAACTATTATTCTTTAGCCCTTCAATTATCAGGTATTGGTACTTTAATGACAGGTGTTAACTTTATCACGACGATCATTAAAATGCGTGCTCCTGGTATGACATTAATGAAAATGCCAATGTTTTCTTGGTCAATTTTAATTACAAACATTATTATCGTATTCGCGTTCCCAGTATTAACTGTAGCGCTTGCTCTTATGATGTTTGACCGTCAATTCGGCACAAAATTCTTTGCGATGCAAGACGGTGGTATGGATATGCTTTGGGCCAACCTTTTCTGGGTTTGGGGACATCCTGAGGTTTATATCGTTATCCTACCTGCTTTCGGTATTTTCTCAGAAATCATTGCAACATTCGCACGTAAAAACTTATACGGTTACAAATCAATGGTGATGAGTATGGTGGTCATTTCCCTACTATCATTCGTAGTTTGGGCCCACCACTTCTATACAATGGGTCATGGTGTAATGGTAAACAGTGTTTTCTCTATTACAACAATGGCAATCGCCGTTCCTACTGGGGTTAAAATATTCAACTGGCTACTCACAATGAGGCACGGGAAAATTCAATTTACAACACCGATGCTTTATGCACTTGGCTTTATTCCTATCTTCACAATTGGTGGGGTTACAGGGGTAATGCTAGCGATGGCAAGTGCTGACTACCAATATCATAATACGATGTTCTTAGTTGCCCACTTCCACTATGTATTAATTCCAGGTACAGTATTTGGTGTCCTTGCAGGTTACCACTACTGGTGGCCAAAAATGTTCGGTTTCCGTCTAAATGAAAAATTAGGGAAAGCTGGTTTCTGGTTCATTGCCATCAGCTTCAACGTAACGTTCTTCCCACTATTCATTTTAGGTTTAGATGGATATGCTCGTCGTATGTACACTTATTCTGAGTCTACTGGTTATGGTCCATTGAACATGTTATCGTTCGTTGGTGCTCTAGGACTTGCAGTCGGCTTTGCATTAATCGTCTACAATATTTACTATAGCTGGAAGCATATGCCTCGTAATGAAAAGGCAGATGTTTGGGATGGTCGTACACTTGAGTGGGCTACTCATTCTCCAGTACCAGAATATAACTTTGCCGTAGTGCCTACCGTTACTCGCTTAGATGAGTTCTGGTTCGCGAAAAAAGAAGGTCGCGATATTACGGCAGGTACAATCGAAAAAATTCACATGCCAAATAATACAGGCACACCATTCTGGATGAGTGGATTCTTCTTCCTTGCAGCATTCTTCGCTGTATTTAATTTATGGATTCCAGCCATCATCAGTATGCTTGGTGTATTTGGCTTCATGATCCATCGTTCATTTGAAAAAGATCATGGTCGTTACATTTCAGTTGAGGAAGTAATGGCAACTGAGAAAAGCTTGAGAGGTGATAAATAATATGAAAATCGATTCTTCACTTCCATTAGAATATAGTACAGAGGAAAACCGTCTAAAAATCTTTGGTTTTTGGATTTTCCTTGGCGCCGAAATCGTGTTATTTGCCACTTTATTTACTGTGTATTTCACACTTCATACACGTACAGGTAGTGGACCAGATGGTGCCGAGATTTTCGAATTAACGCCCGTTCTATGGGAAACATTCTTATTATTAACAAGTAGTTTCACAATTGGTCTTGGTGTTCATGCAATGCGTATTGGTCGTAAAAAAGCGATGATGACATTCTTTATCATCACTCTATTACTAGGCCTTGGCTTCTTAGCTATTGAGATTGATGAATTTGTCACATATGTACACGAAGGTGCGACGATTCAAACAAGCGCATTCTTATCGTCATTAATGACTTTACTTGGAACGCACGGTGCCCACGTAACATTTGGTTTCTTCTGGGGCGTAGCTATTTTAATCCAAGTAGCGAAACGTGGCTTAAACCCACAAACGGCTAATAAAGCGTTTATCTTCTCACTGTACTGGCATTTCCTAGACGTTGTTTGGATTTTCATCTTCAGCTTCGTCTACTTGAAAGGACTGATTAGCTGATGAAGGAATTATTCCCAAAACAACATGTGATGGGCTTCGGCTTCTCACTATTACTAACAATCGTAGCTTTAGCAGTTGTAAAATTTGATATGTCTCTTAATATGGCATTTGGAATTTTACTAGTAACTGCTCTTGCACAGGCAACTGTACAATTAGTATTATTCATGCACATCGGTGAATCTGAAGATAAAAAAACGTTATATACAACAATTTTATACTCAGTATTCGTAGGTGTTGTGACAATCATTGGTACATTATTTGCTATGATCTGGGGTTATAATTGATCCATTACACTATGGTGTAAGCAAAAGGCTGTCTGTACTTATCGTCCTTGTACGATAAGTTCATGACAGCTTTTTTGTTTTATCCCTATTCATTTGGTAATTATCGCGTTTAAAGATTACAAAAGTAGGAGTAATGTTATTTTTTTAATAAAAAAGTAGTTCTTTTCTAACAATTTATGAAACTTTTCCTTTTTTAGTGCGTATAGTAGTAGATAGTGTTTTTTACCAAGAATAGGAGATGAAAGTAATGAAGAAAATTTTTAAAGTATTAGCAGTCGGAACACTAGCGTTGACACTTGCCGCTTGTAATTCAAGCGCTACGCCTACGAAAGACACAACTAATAAAAGCAAACTCACTTTAGAACAAGTGTATGACAAAGCAGTAGATCGCCAGGCTGATATTCAAAGTGCAAGTGCTAAAATGGATATGACACAGGTGACAAAGGTTGGGTCTGGTGAAGAAGCAATGGAGTTTTCAATCGACTCCAAAATGGAGATGGATATCATCGTTGATCCACTTGCAATGCATTTATCAGGATCTATGACAATGCCTGATATGATGAATGAAGGTAAAGAAACAATGGACATGCCAATTGAAATGTATATGAAAAAAGATGCAGGCTTATTTATGAAGGATTCGACAACAGATAGCTGGTTAAAGCTCCCTGATGAGAACTTTGATGCTATATTAGATCAAACGGCGGCTTCTGCTGATGCAAAGGAACAGCTAGAACAATTGAAAAAATTCATTAAGGACTTTACATTTGAACAAACGGATGATGAATACGTCCTTACATTAGATGCCAAAGGCGATAAATTTAAAGAACTAATCGATTCTGAGATTAATAAGTCTATGCAAGAAATGGGTCTAGAAGAAAATCCAATGGATCAACTATCAATTGAAAAAATTAACTACGTACTACACATCGATAAAGAGACTTTCGATACGAACAAAATGGATATGAATTTTGACTTAAAAATGGCCGTAGAAGGTGACGAATTGTTAATGAATACAAAATCAGTCGTTACGTATACTGAATTTAATCATCTAAAAACAATCGATATACCTCAAAGCATTATTGATAACGCTCAAACATTCCAATAAAAAAAGAGCCTGCTTGTCTACTAGCACAAGCAGGTTCTTTTACTCTCAACTATTTTAACAACTAACGAACAATCAACACATCACAAAGCGCATGACGTACGACTTTCTCTGCCACAGAGCCTAACATCATTTTCTCCATACGATTTAATCCAGTTGCACCGCAAACAATTAAATCAACCTGAGGTAACTGTGTTAAAATGCCTTTTGGTGAACCTGTTTCTACAATGGATTCGACCTCTTTGACTCCTGTCTGTAATGCCTCTTTTTCTAGCTTTTCCATTTTAAGAATGTTTTCCTTCTTCAATTCCTCGGCATATTTTAAGTCATATGCTGAAACTGCTCCAAACGATTTTGTATCAATGACATTCACCAATTGCAAAATAGCATTGTGTTCCTTTGCTAATTGACTAGCTCGCTCCAATGCTTTTAATGATTGTTCTGAGAAATCAATTGCTACTGCGATCTTAAGATAGTTTGCCATGTTTGTCCTCCCCATTCATCCTACCATTCCATGTTTTCTCAAATATTATATCACAATGGCGTTCGATATAGTTTATCATCCTGAGGTTGCGGATTTCCACGACCATCTGTATTATTGCTAATAAAATAAAGAAATTTTTCATCCACAAAGACATCACGAATTCTACCAAATTCTGATAGTAATTCATTGTGTTTGTTCTTATTTATATCAAAAGCTAGGACTGCTGTGCCTCTTAAGGCAGCGACATATAATTGATCATTTACAATAGCAATGCCTGATGGTGCCCATGTGTTAGAAGAACCGGATGTAAAAAGAGGTGTTATCATCCCCTGCTCTTTCTCCATTCCTTCAATAAGAGGCCAGCCATAATTCTTCCCCTTCTCAATGATATTAATTTCATCATTTCCTGCATTGCCATGCTCACTGGCATACATCGTACCATCATTAGACCATGTTAAGCCTTGTGGATTTCGATGTCCATAGCTGTATATATAGGATTGAGGAAAAGGATTATCATTCGGTATGGTGCCATCCAAATTGATGCGCAAAATTTTCCCTTCTAAAGCTTCCACATCCTGTGCTAAAGAAGGTTGTGTTGCATCTCCTACCGTTGCATACAGCTTGCCGTCAGGACCTATTTTCAAACGTCCCCCATGATGGTATGTACCACTCTTTATTCGATCCATAATAAGATTCTGTTCGAGCCATTTATTATCGTTAAACGTTAACGTAACAATTCGATTAAATTGTTCCTCTTCCTCGACATACGTATAATACGCATAGGCAACTTGACTAGTAGGAAAATTAGGTGCTAACACAAATCCCAACATACCAGCTTCTGGAGCAGTTGATAGCTCCTTTTTCAGGATAATCTGCTGCCTATCAACGCCCCCTTCCGCAATCTTTACAATACTTCCTGGCCTTTCTGCTATATAAAAGACATCTCCACTTTTTTGAATCGACCAAGGTGTCTGCAATTGATCTGCTATTATTTCGATAGAGGAATTCATGGCATCTATAGCGTGATTTTCCTCACTTTCTAACCTATTATCGTTATTATCCTTCGTTGACGTACAAGCAACACATAGAATCATCGTTAGCAGTATTAAAGGTATGTAACGTCTCATGATTAATCATCCTCTCATTTATGAAAAATAGAAAGAGACGCCACCTAGACGCCTCTTTTACTTTTTATACTTTCAAACAGGATTATTTCACCAAATGTTCTTGTTTTCTCTAACACCTCTAGAAAGGCTTCTTTACGATGGATGAGTCGTTCTTGGTGCAATTTCTGATAGGAATGCTGAAAATCATCTATAGCTATTTTATCCATAAACTCACCTCATATAGTAGTACGTGCTAATATCATTATAATGTTGGAAAATTCTTACGACAATTCTATTTATATTTTTGATTATATGTTCCCAAAATAATAAGGATAAAAGACATATAATTTCTTGCAGCAGCTATTTAAATTTATCTAACTAATGAATGAAAAATGGTAGTACTTTTTCTTCCACAGCTTGTTCACCTGCTTGAATCCATCTACTTTTATCATGAATGTATCCATCTTTATCAAGCGGAGTTTGAAATTGACTAACACCAGTTGCATCTAGTAAGGAGCCCTCATCATAATCTAGACCAATATTCTCAACATGCTTAATGACAAATGGCTTTTGAAAACGAATTTGAGCATCTTCATTATCAAGCTCTCCTGATGTGACGATAAAAGGGACACGTAAATAAATAGTTTCTCCTGCCTCTTTCCATAAAACCGAGTCAAAGCTACCTTTATAGTACTCCCAATTCCCGCCGATCGTGAAACCCCGATCGGCAATTTTATCTCGTAAATAGCCAAATCCTATCTCTTTTCCAACGATTTTTGAATCAAATTGTAACAATTTATCTTCTCCTCCTTTCACTCGATAAAAGTTTAACCTAAAAGACGATATTACAAACTAGCTAAGAGATCATTTTGCTGAACTAAAAAATCCCGAAACCTGAGTAGATTATGGTTTCGGGATTTTCGTAAATTTTTTATAAAGGCACTGAAATATTTCGATGTAACACATATTTAGCAGCTTCTACATACTCTGTGACAGCTCTTTGACTGACTGCGGCTGTAGGAACAATACTCTCAAAGCCATGATAGCAGCCTGGGTATAAGTGGAATTCAACATCTACTCCAGCCTGACATAGCTTGGTTACATATTGTAAAGTCTCATCACGAAACGGATCAAGTTGACCAACACATGTATAAGTAAATGGTAAACCTGATAAATCATCCGCTCTAGCTGCGGCAGCATATGGTGGTACATTGTCGCTACCATTTTCTCCATTCAAATACATTTCCCATCCCTTTTGATTGAGTGAGTGGTTCCAGATCATATGTCCCGTAATTTCTAATGAAGATGGGGTATTATTGCGATCATCAATCATTGGATAGAGCGGCATTTGGAAACTAAGCTTCGGATAATTTCGATCGCGTGTAAGTAGTGCAAGTGCAGCTGTTAGCCCACCACCAGCGCTTGCTCCAGCAATCCCTAAACGGGTAGGATCTATCCCTAATTCATCTGCATGATCTGCTACCCATTTTAACGCTGTATAGCAATCTTCAAGCGGAACTGGATAAGGATGTTCAGGCGCAAGTCGATAGTCTACAGATACTACAACACAATTCGCTTCATTGACAAAACGCTGACAAAGCACATCATCACCCTCTGGTGCTCCTAAGACATAGCCTCCACCATGAATCCATAGCAGGCCTGGGTATATTTCCTTTTGCTCTTTTGACTTATAAATACGAAGACGAAGAGAATCATTATTATCAGGCCCTTGAATGACTTTATTTTCTACTATGATGTGCTCTTCAATTGGGGCTGGTACAGCAACGGCTGCCATTCCTTCTCTTGTAGCTTGTACATTATCCAAATCTAATGGGGGAAAAATTGCTAACGTTTCTTTTAGTTCTGAATCAATACGATGTTCCATTAAAATCCTTCCTCTCTTATTTAAAATGTTTTTACGATGTTAAACCGCCATCAATTGGGACGACAGCACCATTCACATAAGAAGCTTCCTGCGAAATTAAGAAAGCGATTACATTTGCGATTTCAGTAGGGTTTGCTAATCTACGTAATGGTCCATTTTCTTCTGGACTTGATGCCAATCCCTTTGTCATGTTTGTCCTCACGCCACCGGGACAAATTGCATTCACTCGAATCCCTTTAGGTCCATATTCCATGGCTGCCGTTTTAGTTAATCCAATTACACCATGCTTACTTGCCGCATAACCACCTAGATAGGGTTGTCCCTGTATACCAGCTGCTGAGGATGTATTCACAATGACACCTGATTGCTGTTGCTCCATTTCTTTTAATACATACTTTAAGCCGAGAAACGCCCCTTTAAGATTGACCGAGATTATTCTATCAAACGCTTCCTCTTCTAAATCTCCCAGTAGTGTAGGTGGGCTTAAAACACCTGCATTATTGATAAAAGCATCAATCCTGCCAAATGTTTCTTTTGCAGCGTCCACATATTTTTTGACATCATTGCTTTGTGAAACATCAGCTTGGACAAAAATTGCCTGTTGGTGATATTCCTTAACAGCATGTAGTGTGTCTTGTCCACTTTTTTCATCAAAATCCACTAAAACTAATGCTTTGCCCATAGTGGCAAGCAATTTTGTAGTCTCTCTTCCTATACCACTTCCAGCACCTGTAATAATGACTACTTGTTGCTCCATATTGATATATGCTCCCCTCTCACAAACTATGATATTGATTTTAATTTCATTAACTTAAAGCCTACATAATTGTTTTGAGCCACCTCATTACAATGTTTTGTGTAATAATCAAATCCTCCTAGATAGATTAAAAAACTTCGAGGTTTGCCCTCAATATTGGCTCCCGTATACCAGGAATCACCTTTGACGTAGAGTGTTGCATTAGCAACATCTCGACAATGTGTGCTCCAAGCTTCCTCTGCTTCTATTGTTGGTTCCACAAGATCAATGTCATGCTCACGCAAATAATGCATGCACTCGGCAATCCATTCGACATGCTGCTCAATAGCAATCGGCATGTTCACAAGAACAGAAGGGCTTTCTGGTCCCGTAATCATAAATAAATTAGGAAAACCTTCTGTTGTGAGTCCAAGATAGGTTTGAACAGCTGCCCCATCCTTCCACTTCTCTTTTAATGACACGCCATTCCTTCCTCGGATATCAATCTTAAATAATGGCCCTGTCATGCCATCATAGCCTGTCGCAAAAATGATGATCTCTAAATCAAAATGGTTATCCGCCGTTTGAATACCTTCTCCTGTTATTTTTTGAATAGGTGATTCTTTGACATCAACCAGTAAAACATTCTCCCTATTATAGGTTTCAAAATAATCGCTATCTAAAACCTGTCTTTTCGTGCCATACATATACTTAGGACATAGTTTTTCTGCAACCACAGGATCTTTCACAATCTGTCTTATTTTGGAGCGAATAAATTCTGCCGCTTTTTCATTGGACTGTTCATTCGTTAACAAGTCATGATAAGTAGCTGAGAAGGCAAAGCCACCTTGTGCCCAAGCTTTCTCAAAAACCGCCTGCCTCTTATCATCAGGTTCTTCCATTGCAGATTGCTGATTTTGTGCAAAAGGTGTACCTGAAACCGAATTTCTCATGGAACGTTTTATCGCTTCAAAATTTTTCTTCGTTTCTTTGATAAAGTCTTCTTCATATGCATGGTTACGAGCGGGAATCGTATATTGTGGAGTGCGTTGAAACACCGTTAACTGCTCTGCTTCTTTTGCAATAACAGGTATTGCCTGAATCCCGCTTGAGCCTGTCCCAATAATTCCTACACGCTTCCCAGTAAAATCAACCTTTTCATGTGGCCAATGCCCCGTGTGATACCATTTTCCGTTAAATTGTTGCAACCCCTGGATGTTAGGAACATTTGCTGCAGATAGACAGCCTATTCCTGTAATAAAGTACCTTGTTAAAATGTACTGCCCATCGTTTAGATGAATCATCCATTTATGTTGTTTTTCATCAAAATGAGCTGCAGTGACTCTTGTGTTAAATTGGATAGCTGATCGCAATTGAAAACGATCGGCTACGTAATTTAAGTAGCGTAATATTTCCGCTTGCTCTGGAAATCTAGATGTCCAAGTCCATTCTTCATATAATTCTTTTGAAAATGTGTAGTTATAATAGATGCTTTCAATATCACATCTAGCACCAGGATAACGATTCCAATACCAAACACCACCTACACCATCTCCAGCCTCGTATACAATGGTTGAAAAGCCTTTACTCCTCAACTGATGTAGCATATACAGACCTGCAAACCCAGCACCTAGAACAACTGCATCCACCTCTTTAATTGTTTGACTACTCACCTGTTGCTCCTCCTTACGCCAAAATAGAGAAATATGGCTTTACTTAGCTTAAATACTACAACTTACAGAAAATATTGAAAATTCCTTATTTTAAGCGTAGTATATACTTAAAAAAGGGGATAGGTCATGTCCAATCTTTATACCATTCAAAAACGTTTCGACACAGTACAAAGTTATGCCAACCATGAAGAGCTGTTGATACACATTTTGCAGGTATATTTAGATGCTTTTCCTATCAAGGATGCCTATTTATTGAGGTATTCTCCAATAGGCTTTGTAGCAGAAGGAATCATTTTTTTAAATGAATCGGGTGGTAGTCATATCGGTGAAATTCGTGAGGAGATTCGTAGCTTCCCTATTATTTATGCTGCTATTGAAGATAAGAAGGCTAAATTTTGCACAGGAATGGACTATTTAAAAAATATCAGTATGAAATATTCTATTCCCTCGCAAAATAATACGTTTTTAATTGTCCCTATTTTCATTGGGTCATATGTTTTTGGCTATATTTGTAGTACTCAATTAGAAGAGGAAATCGATATAAATGATAAGCTGTTAGATGACATGACCACCTTTGGAAACATGATTGGACAGCTTATCATACAAGCTAGAAATAGCAAAAAAGAGGGCTTTCTGAGCAAGCGTGAATTAGAGGTAATGAGACAGGTAGCGCAGGGAGATAGTACAAAGGAAATAGCAGATGTTATGCAATTAAGTGAATTAACCATTACACAATATGTAAAATCTGCTATCAAAAAATTGCGTGCCAAAAATCGCTCTCATGCCATTAGCATTCTTTATCAAGAAGGAATCATTCTTTAAAAAATCAGGGGAGCACACTACTCCCCTTTTTTAGTAACCCACAATTGTCTTCGCTTTAACAATTTTATTACGCCCAGTAGGCCTTCATTAAATCTATTGACCACGCTGGCTGTTTAACATCCTCTTTAGGTAAAAATTCTTTCATTACAGGCTTTATATCTAGTATAGGTGTGCCATCTATGGCGTCTAGCCCTTGAACGATTAATCCTCTTGATTTGACCTCTAACAAGGCAACGATTGTACTTCCTAATTTATTGGGTCTATTTTTACCTCTTTGTGCGAAAATGCCAACCTCTGGATAGTCATGATTATTTCTCGGATGTCTTGCCTCATATTGAATTTGATCGTCTGTAACCTTATCAAAATAAAAAATAATTTCTAGATGAGAAAAATCTTCTATTCCTTTTAAGGACGCCTCTTGGATATGATCAGCAAGTTCAATAGTTGAAATAATCTCTCCCCAATGATCATCTTTTAACATTTGCCGATTGTTACGAACGGTAGCGATTGATTGAATAGTATATTGCATGTCTTTTATCCCCCATCTTTTCGAATATCTACTATATGTCCTTTCATTTCAGTATAGACTAAATGGACAGAAAAAAAGATGATTAACAATGTTAATCACCCGACGTGCCATAATCCTTAATGGAAACCTTCACTTCACATGTAATAGGAACCTCACTAAACGTTTGATCCCATTCTTTTTTTCTTTTTTGCCATACTTTCGGGTAATCGATTCTTAGTTTATTGCCAAACCCAGAAACATCTGTTTGAAATTCATGTTGCGTTTTATCTAGTGCTTTCCTCACTAATCGCTCTATCTCTTTTTCAAATACTTTCTCTGCTTTTTTCAAAAATTGATTGTCAAATGCTTTATCGGAGAGAACCCAATGTTCAGCAATTCTTCCCTCTGATTGAATTTTTATCGTAAAGGAGATTTGATCCCCTTTTACATGTGGAATAATTTTACTTTTAGCTGAAATAATTTCATACACAATAGGTGCTCCTGACTCCTCATCAAAGCCTTTGACTAGGCCACCTTTCGCATCGCCAGACATCCATGCAATTCCTTCTAGGTCACTCTCATTTAAAAATCCTCGTAGCTTTTTGGTTTTTCCTTCAATGATAGCAGCGCCTGCAAATTTTACTTCTCCATTTTCCGTACTCACATTTTGCAATAAAAAGCTAGAGTCTGAATACAGCTTCCCCTCTAGTTTGGCTACGGTCATCGGAGGCAAAATTTTTGTCGTCCTTTCATGTCCCTCCATCATTTCTACTAATTGAAAGGCAGGAATTTTAGTTGGTTCATTTGTTTCAAGTGCCTGACTTGCCTGATCCTGAGCAATAAAGAGCAGTCCACTCGGCCGTATTTCTAATTCTCTTAGAAAAAAATCCAACGTTTGTTGAAGATTGATAGTACTAGCTAATTCCTCACCGATAATAATTACTTTGGAATGTTCAGCAAAGGAACGTTTATCAACCTTTAACAGCATATTTCGTAAAGTTGGTAACACCGCATCACCTGTCTCAGAAACATTTTTATACGCTTTTTCTGGCAATGCTCCCTCTTTTGTTCCAGAAACCGTAGTCTCTGACGTAACAAATTGATTGGTAATTGTTAGCAACTGTCTGTTTGCATACCTAGCATCTTGTTGCTCTTCAGAGGAAACATCACCCGTTTCTAAATCCAATGATGTACCTACAATAAGGCCTAAATCCTCAATCTCTTTACTACTCCAACAGCCAGTAAGAAGTAAGGTTACCGTTGCAACTAGAAGTAAACGTACACAACACTGTATTCGCTTCATGCTTTCTTTCCTTTCAATTTCGAAATAAGGAGTAAGGTTATCGGTACTACACCAAATAAAATTAATGCAGCATGACCAATCTTATCGCCAAATGTAAATAGATCGTTAATATTTTTAGGTGTCATCGCAATAATGTAAATAATCGGAAGTAGCCCGTATAAGAAGGGATGCATATTTTTCTTAAACAGTTGGGCTAATCCTAAAGTAGCGGCATAATAAGTAATCGTAAAGGTAGCAAAGATTTGCATAATCCAAATTACAAGAAGAAATGACTCAAAGCGTTCAAAAATTAAACCAGGGATTTCAAAACTTCGCATTAATTCAATTGTTGGCCAAGTCCTTGTTAAAACACCCTCAATGGATAGAGCACCAATGACCATCACAACCGTGATGACATAAAAGAGCAAGGGTATGGCTATACCCGCCAGTACAACCTTTACGGCCTTTGATTTATCTGAGGGGTACATAAATGCCACAAGTAGTAGCATAATTTCAGGCCCTAAAAATGCCAGTGTCGCTGTTTTTATTCCCTTTAACATCGGAACAACGCCCAGACCGAGTACTGGTCTCAAATTATCGATTTCAAAAATCCCTAAACTTAAAAAGGCCACAAGTAAAAAAATAACAAAGGTAATAGGAAAAATGATTTCAAATAGGCGAGCGATTGTGTTGATGCCACCGCTTATTAAGTAAAGTCCAACCCATAAAAAAGGCAAAATAATCGCCCAAGTGGGGGTTCCTTCTAATAAGAAGAGAGAAGTTACTTCAGCCATGATGCGAACTTCAAAGGCAGAAATGGTAAAAAAGTAGGCAATTACACAAGCACTTATAAACCAGCCTAACCACTTCCCTATGATATCTTGATTATATTGATAAAATGTTTTGTCAGGGTATTGTTGGCTTAGCTTCACAATGATTACACCTGCAATCATTGCAACGACTCCACCTAAAAATACACTAATCCAAACATCTGGCGTTTTAACTTTTTCTACAGATGCACGAGGTAAAGTAAGAATCCCAGTGGCAAGAATATAGTTAATAATAATAACAACTGCTTGTGACGTCGTTATTTTATCTTTCATACTGCTGTTCATGGCTGTTTTGCTCCCTTTCTCTTATTCCCCTTTGCGGACCGAATCTTTTGGCTTTAACAATCTAGGACGATGCTTCATCATCTTTAACGGCATTCGCACCATAAAATCTTTCCAATCACCTGCTCGATACGGAATAGTTGGGCTCAAATATGATACACCGAAGCTCTTTAGCTTTACCAAATGACTGCAAAGGAATAAGAAAAATAGAATGATGCCATATAGTCCAAATAAAGCTGCGGAAAACATCGCCACAAAACGTAGCATTCTTAGCGTGATACCAGCATTATATTGAGGGATAGCAAAAGAGGAAATTGCTGTTAATGCAACCACAATGACCATGATTGGACTAACAATTCCTGCCTGTACGGCGGCTTCTCCAATAACAAGCCCTCCAACGATCCCCATTGTCGGACCAATCGGCTTCGGTAGACGAAGTCCCGCTTCTCGTAATATCTCAATAGCGACTTCCATAATGAGGGCTTCAATCAATGCTGGAAACGGTACTCCCTGCCTTGTTGCCATCATGGACAGCGCTAGTTTAGTGGGAATTAAACCTTGATGAAACGATACAAAGGCAATGTACAGGGATGGGCCAAATAAAGAGATGCCTGCAGCAAAATAGCGAAGCAAGCGAATAAGTGAGCTCGATAACCAACGTTCATAGTAATCCTCTGGTGATTGCAGTAGCATATTAAACGTGACTGGCACAATTAATGCAAAGGGAGTTCCATCTAAAAGAATTGCGACTCGTCCCTCTAGTAAGGCAGCAATAACTCGATCAGGACGCTCGGTACTCTGCACTTGCGAAAATGGGCTGAGATAATCATCCTCAATCAATTGCTCAATATATCCCGATTCAGCAACATCATCCAAATGGATTGTTTCAATTCGTTCCTTCACCTCTTTGACAAGATTAGGCTGCACAATTTCATCTATATAGGCTAAAACCAACTCTTTTTTCGTACGTTCGCCTACTTCCATCTCGATAATCGATAAATTTCGATTCTCACCATGCTGTCTTAATAAAGAGGTATTCACACTTAATTTTTCCGTGAAGCCCACTCTTGGTCCACGTACCATTGCTTCAGAAACAGGCTCCTCAAGATTTCGAGTTTTGCCATGTGCCGTACCAATGATAAATACATTCTGTATGCCATCCACAATTAATACAGTGGAACCAGTTAATACTTTCCCAACAGCTTTCATGACTTTCGATTCCTCTAGCAGTTCACTCACTGGTAGGATTTCATTTCTAATCGATTGTTGTAATTCATGACCTCTTAAAACAGACGACTTTTCTGCATGTCCATTCATTAATGATTTCAAAATATGTTTATCAATTAATTCTTTATCGCATAATCCTTTAAGAAAAACGATCGCTGCACGATTATCCGTATTTCCTATTTGAAATTCTCTAAAATGAATATCCCAATTATGGCCAAGTTCTTTCCTCATTTGTAAAAGATCTTTATTAAAATCTCCTGTAAATTGCTCTAACGTTTTTTGAATAGGTATGTGTACCATCTCAACTTGTTCACTATTTTCTTTCATCTCAATTTTGCCATTGCTCTTATTAACAAATAAAAAAACATGGAACAATTTATAAATTAAATATGGAATAAAAAACGCTAAAAAGCCTTGTAAAAAAACTTGCCAATGTGGCATGTAGGAAATCACCTTTTCCCACATATTGATCACCCTCTTTAGTACACTTGTAAAGAGTATCCCTACATGTTTTTATCTTTATCTAAGCAGCAGTATTTTAAACTTCCAATCCTCAACATTCTTTTATAATAAGACACTAACATTCGGTGACCATAAAAAAACCAGCCTCAAATGAGTACTGGTACTTATAAAAGCAATCTTTAGCTTATGGTATACTAGCTACTATGAAAAATTAGAAGGTGAAATTTATGCTAGAAGTCAGTGAAAGTAAATTAACACAATATAGTCTGCATTTTTTGAGTGAGACGCTTATTTTAGGAGAAGAAGTTTTTACACAACCTGAGGTCATGTTAGAAGCAGCCTTTACACAGCTCGCTTTTAGTAAAATTGATGTGGAACAGCAATATGAATTTTTCCATGAAAGCAATATTGCACTCAATGAAGTTTTTACGTATTCAAGAGCTATTTTCGAACAGGGAAGTAACTTCCTAGAACACTCACAAAATATTGCCAAACACTTACATAGTGTGTCACAGCATCCTAACATCAAAAGCGGAGAACTGTTTATTGGCCTTTTTGAAAATTGTTTTCTATTAAATGAGGCTAAAAAGATTATCGCTATTGTCAAAATTGATGAAAAAGAAATGTTTTTAGATGTGAAAAATGAACACAATCAAATGATCGTGAACGGCGTGGATGGCATTAACGTTAAGAAAATTAATAATATGGCTATTATTGTTGATATGGGACCAGATCAATCTCCTGCCGTGTATATTAAAACAAAACGTAAAGAAGATATTGTTTATTGGCAAGAACGATTTTTAAAAATTAAGGCAGCGGATGAACATTATTATAAAACCAATTTAGCATTAACAGAATGTAAAAAATTCATTTTAAAGGAAGAAAATTATACAAGCACAGAAAAACTTGGGCTCTTGAATAAAACACTGGATTACTTTAGAAATGAAGAGGAGTTTCAAGTAAATCATTATATTGAAACTGTTTTTGAGCAAGCGGACACTACTCAAAAAGATATCATCATTAATTCGGTCAAACCCTATGAGACTATCATTTCTGATAGTGCGCTAGAAAAAGCTGAAAAGAAATACAAACGTAAAATCAAACTGGATTCCAATATTGAAATCCAAGTAAATATTCAACATATCGACCAAATAGATGAATTAATTGAAGTTGGCTATGATGAGGCAACGAATCGCAAATTCTATAAAATCTATTTCCAGGATGAACAGTAGAAGAGCTTGGATTAAACAGATGCAAGTTATCTTATGAGATTAAACATTAGAATGACAACGTCTCTCCTAAAATCTTCAATTAGGAGAAAAAGAGCTTAAAACAGTATAAGCTGCAATAATGCCTTAGTTCGTGCCCTTGAATTTTCTCTGGAAGCGCACTAATCCTTGAAAATCTTTGCTTCGATAATCAACCCTTTGCATGGTCTGTGCTGTAAATAATAGCTATTTTTCAAAGACTACAGATACTAAAACAGTGAGTCTTATCATGAATCCTCCACTCTTTAATTTCTTAAAATTTTTTTCAAAAAGTTAAAACTTTTTCAATTGGTAAAACGTCTAATAATTGGTAACAGAAGTTAACCTAAAGGAGAATTGATAAATATGAAAAAACCTGCTAAAAAAACATGGCTATTAGCTTCAGCATTAACACTTGGGATGGCTGTATTAACACCACTTCAAGCTGGTGCAACAGCTGTTGATACAACAAATAATGTAACGATTCAAATAGAACAAAAAATAACAGGTACCATTAAATATTTTGATGGTAGCAGCATTACCCTTAAAGGGACAGATGGAAAAAACTACTACATCGGTTTACACAATTTCTCAGATAAACAAATTGAGCAGTTAAAGCTAGCAGAGGGGCAAGAAATTTTAGTTGAGGGTAGTATTGTGAAAGATTACTCAGATTTCTTTACCTTTGCCGTCTATAAAAAAAGCTTACCTAAAGAAGTAACAAAAGAAGAATTAGTCCAACTAGAAAAACTCTTTTCTGACATGAAAAAGGCTGAAAAAGAAGAGAACTATGAGGAAATGGAACGAATCTATGAGGCGATGGATAACATCACAAGACCTTACGAATTAGCAAATTGGCAACCTGAGCCTTTTGAAGAATTTATTAATGAAGCTGCATTCGCTGAAAAAAATATTGTTATCAAAGCACAAGATAAAGAACAGCTAAAAACACTTTATAGTAACTGGATTAAGTATGTAAAAGAAAATAAAACGGATGAGGCATCAGAAAACATTGATAAAATTTTCACTATTCTTGAACCTTATTATCAAGAATTATATCCACCTTTAACTTTTGAAGAGTATATGGCGGATATGAACGTCGATTTAACAAAAGAGGAACTTGCAAAACTTAAAACAATCTATGAAGAGGCACAAAAAGCTGAAAAAGATAAAGACGAAGAATTGTCCATGAAGAAATGGGATGAATTCTATGAAATACTTCGCCCACACTTTAAACCAGTTCCCTTCGAGGAATATATGGCAGATATCGAATTCAGCATTAGTAATGCAGATTACGCAAAATTAAAACAACACTATGAAGAAGCAGTTGCCCTTGAACAAAAGGGTGAAGATGAAAAAGCTGGCGAGCAATGGGAAGCCTTTTATAAAGTTTTAGACCCTTACTACGAAGCGAACAGAGAAATTCTTATCTCACCATCTAAATTAACATTTAACGGTCAAGATTTTACGCCAGAGCCAGAAACAAATTAAATAAAATTTCAAGGGCCCTCCTATTGGTTTTAGGAGTGGCCCTTTTCGAAGTGACAATTTTGTCATGTTATCCCGGAAATAGTCATGTTAATCGATGGTTTACCCTTATTTTTCTTGTTACAGTAAACCATGTTGTCACAAGCACATTACGTTCTAAGGAGAAAAACAACATGACATTATTCAAGAAATCGGTGATGATGACAGTAATGTTACTATTTTTTACGTTCACACCCGAATTTGGACACGCAGCATCAAATGATACAATTAGTAAAATTGATCAGTTTATTAAGGAGCAGCAAACCATTAGTAAAATCCCAGGAATTTCAGTAATTATTGTTGATAAAGGTAAAACCGTCTATCAACGGGGCTTTGGCTTTGCAGATACGAAAACAAAAACGCCTGTTACCTCTGATACTCTTTTTGAGTTAGGCTCCACGTCTAAGGCATTTACAGGACTCGCTATTTTACAATTAGAAAAACAAGGTTTGTTAAAACGATCAGATGATGTCCGAAAGTATATCCCTTGGTTATCATTAACCTATAAAGGCGAGGATCAGGCTGTGACAATACAGCAGCTATTGTCTCATACTAGCGGAATTCCCTCAAATTCCATTACTCAAATCCCAGAAAGCACAGCGGATAATGCCCTTGAATTAACAGTTAAAACACTGCTGGATCAATCACTAAATCGTCAACCAGGGAGTTCTTTTGAATATGCAACCATCAACTATGATGTCTTAGGCCTCGTCATTGAACAAGTTGCAAAACAGCCATTCGATCAGTATATTCAACAGAAAATTTTACAACCTGTTGGTATGCATCAATCTTTTGTAGGAATTCACCAAGTACATTCCACACATATGGCTTCTGGCTATAAAATAGGTCTAATGAGAGAGCAGCGATACATACCACCTATCTATCGTGGCAACATCCCCGCTGGTTATATCATCAGTAACGCTAATGATATAGCCAGATGGTTAAAATTACAGGTAGGAAACAGTGATATCTATTCAATCAGTAACAATTTAATTCAAGAATCGCATACTCCAGATCTAACAGTGGAGCCTTTTGATACGAATACTTACTATGCAAACGGTTGGGCCGTTGTGAAAAAGGACACAAAGTCATATATCTACCATGCTGGTGAGAATCCAACCTTTTCCTCGTATTTCATTTTGCAACCTGACGAACAAATCGGCGTGGCTATTTTAGCCAATATGAATACAAGCTCTACAACAGCGATTGGACAAGGTGTCATGGATTTATGGGAGGGCAAAACGATTGACATGCAACATATCAGCAGCTATCAAAAGCTAGATAAAATTGTAACAATCATATGTGCTATCATCATCGTAATCAGCATTATTTTCTGTTATCTATTCGTTCAAAATATACGCAGCCTTTATAAAAAACAACGTAGTATGGCAAATCTTAATTACAAAAGAATATTGTTATTATCTGCCCATACTATACTTGTGGCGACAATGCTGACAGCACTATTTATCACGCCTAACATAGTACTTGGCGGCTTAAATTGGACATTTATTAAAGTTTGGGCACCAACTTCTATTACATTCCTGTTGTATAGCTCCATTTCGGCCAGTCTTCTATATTTATTATTAGGCTTTATGATGATTGGTACTAAAAGAAAGAATTAAAAATTTAATAGCTTAAAAGATATTTAGCTACAATTAATAGCTCTATTTTGACTGAACACTGCGTAATATGAGCTAATGGTAAAGATGCTACCTATATCCATCTTTGAAGGTAAGAATTGATTCCTTCAGCCCTTTGAAAACAAGTTGTAGGAACAGACCATATCATTTTAGAGAAATATTAATACTTGGGAGCGGAACAAGCTCTTTCCGCTCTAATGTTTTTTCGTCAACAATTCTTATAGTTGGCATAATGATTAGCGTTCGAATATCAGAATCAGGTATAAAAACCTCAACATAACCATTTACTCGCCCAGAACCGCTTTTAATGGTTGTTGCTCCTACCTTTTCATATACATTTCCAAGATTATCTTCTATGTCTACCATTAAAAATTCTGTCTCCCAGTCAAGATTTCCCTCAAAATAAAGAGTGGTTATATATTTTCCCTCTGTTATTTGATTATATAATAGCTGGTATTGATCATTACCAAATGGTATATTTACTTTTCTTGAATACGCTCGGGTTGGTGTAAGTTCTAACTGAAAGTCCCAAGCTCCTTCTACGAGAGTCGTATTTTCCATACCTATAAAATCTTGAGGACGCCATTGAACATTTACCTTTTCATCCATTACTTTGTCTGAAATTCTCGCTGTAAACATACCAATCCAAGTAGCATCATTCTTTTTAACGATTTGATGACTAAGTACGTCTAACTTGTTTCCGTTGACTTCTAAATCGCCCTTCCAAAATAGAGGGGGTTCATCTATCGATTGTTCGTGTTTCATTTCATAACTAACCGATACAATCGTTCCATCGAAAAAAGCCTCAGCTAATTCAATGGAGGTTCCGTTACTTTCGTCTATTTGATTGATGGTTGATGCATTATCACTAAATACTTGTAATTGGGGATTATCATTGCTATTTAATAGTTGCTGTACAATTGGTACTCGATTAGCCACTACAGGTAGCCAAATGCTACTACTAGTAAAAATAAATGTGAGCATGGCGACAATACTAACCCACTTCCATTTTTTAAATACATACTTCTTGGTTGAAGATGACCGTAAAACACTTTTTTCAATATTAATCTTTTCCCAATCAGATAATTCAATTGGTTCAATCTCTTCAATATCTATTTCGATGAATTCCTTTTCGTTCATTTAGATACCTCCCAGCTCTTCTGTTAACTTTAACTTACCTCGATATAAACGATTTTCTACAGCTGATTTAGATAGACCAAATATTTCAGCGATTTCTCCGTTGGAATATCCTAAGTAGTATTTCAAGAGAAAAATTTCCTGATCGTTTTTACTTAAATTTAAAATACTGATAAATAGTTGCTCTTTTTGTACTTTTTGTTCGACGATTCTTTCTGGTAGATCCTTGCTATTTGAAATTGATGAAAGTAACTCGACTGTTTTAGGCTTATTTTGAAGGCTTCTATATGTATCAATCGCTTTATATTTTGCAATAACGCCAATCCATTTTTTAAAATCAATCTCATCGCCAGTAAATTGAATACTCTTTTGCCAAATGGTTAGAAATACATCGTTGATACATTCTTCAATAGCTGTTTGATTGGGCTGTAACACTTTCACTACAATGGCTTTAACATAACCTCCATATTTGTTAATCACTTCTCTTAAAGCTTGTTCATCCTTTTTTTGTAGCTGATTAATTAATGAATACACGAAGTTAGAAAACCTCCTTTCCTTTCTTCTCTACAAGTAATAACGAGCAAATGAAAGAAAACTCTCACATTATTTAAATAAAAAAACAAATGATTCCATTCCGCAACACATTGTAGCTAAAAATAGAAACGGAAAAACATAGACTTACCGTTTCAAACCCGCTCCATCATCATGCATCAAAAAATGATTTTTTATCTTATGGACTGGATTGACAACTAATCATCAGGCTGTAACAAGCGCCTTTGAGTTTCATCCTATCAAGTGTTTAGTGATACTCATCCTTCACCCAAGATTCTCTTTAAAATTACCTAAATACGATTCATTAGACGAATACCCTTTTCTCTTTCAACGGCATTCATACAATAAACTGAAGAAAGGAGAGATCTTGATGGGATACTTTGGAAACATGGGTAATTTCAATTGTTGTTATGGAGGCTATGGTAACGACTATAGCGGCGGTTATAGTATGGGTTGTTGTGGCATGGACTATGGCGGCAAAAACAATAGTTCAACATTTGTTTTAATCGTTGTGCTATTCATTCTTCTGATTATTGTCGGAGCAACATTCGTGCAAAAAGAATATTAATATTTATTGATAAACATGAAAAAGGGATGATCTTCATTAATAGCAGCTCACATTAATGTCGATACATCCACAGCAAAGAGGGTCACTTCCAGCCTATGTGACCCTTTTTTAAACCTGCTTGTCTTTCACCTTATTTAATTTTAAATTCTCCATTTCTCACATTTGCGGTAATACACATCGCTAAAGAAATATAATAAGCCAACATTTTTACTCCCATTTACGCCCCATATCCGCTTTTACATCATAAAGTTTTTTAAAAATGAAACCACCTAAAGCAATGAATCGTATACTTACTTAAGAAAAGCCAGCACTTTTTTTGTAAAAGGGGTCGAGTAATGTGAGGGAATGGTTGCAAGGAAGGAAAAACAAAAAGAGAAGAGATAAGAGACGTAAAGATCAATATTCATTAATTGACTTATTTCTTGACGTACTAATTTGGATACCAGAATTACTTTTCCTCCCATTTAGAATCATTTATTGGTTGTTGAGAGGCGTTGGAAGGTTTATTGGAGAAGGTTTTAATTAAAAAACTGCTCAAAAGGATATCATTTGATTTTTTGTACCAATACGATTGAGGCAAAGGGAAATTTTGTTGAGCATTCAAAAGGGATAAAGTCATTTAGTTGAGGCGCTGACCCTATCCTTCTCCTTTAAATTAGATTAATTGGAGATAAACGGTGCTTTTTGTACATACTTTTGATTTTCTATTTGGTTAATGATGAATGTAGCTATATCCCGATTTGTTATTTTTGTACCTGGCATATCTCTAAGATTTTCCTTTATGAACCCTACTTCATTTCCCTCTACGATAAATGGAAGCCGAATTAGTGTCCATTTGATAACTTGATTATGGCTAAGGAGATGCCATTCTTTTTTCTTATCCATCATCATTTTTGAATAAATAATTTCAAATATCTTTGCACCCATTCTATTTATAATACTCTTTGTATCTCCAGCAATGGTTAGCGATCCACCCGTTACCCCAATATAACGATCCATATGTAAATCAGACATGACTCCCAATATATTTTCCGTTAATTTACTATAAATTTGTTTTTCTTTCATTGGTTGACCAAAAGTATTGATAACGATTTGACAATCTTTTAATAGCTTTTGAAGATCCTCGATATTTTGTACATTCCCTTCTATTACCTCAATCCTACTGTCTTTGAAAACTAACTTTTCTGGATTTCTAACAAGCATACGTACGTGATACCCTTTCTCTAATGCTTTAGAAGCAATGTAACGCCCCGCTTTACCTGTTCCACCGATAATTGCTATCTTTTTATAAACGTCCATGATGCCCCCCTAATTATCATAATAATATGTATACGGGCAAATCATGGTTTAGATTCAATAATTCTATTATTCACCTCTCTTTATCAAATGAGATAAAGAAATAGTAATTTTGTTTATTCTAGCTAGAGCTTTTGTCTAAGCAAAAGAAAAAGAACCACTCTCTTAAAAGAAAATGGCACTTCAACGCCTCATCGTACTTACTTGATAATTACACTTTTTAGGTGTATTCAGCTTAACTAGATCAGTGGTTTATATTTACTAAGTCTTTATTATAGGCAATCCACTTCTCCATTTCTCTCTCGACAGCTCGGTTTTGCCATTCAAACCAAATACCTGTACATTCACTACAGTGACTATCGACACCCTTTTTTTCATGTGTATCTTTACATGTAAACACAGTCTTTTTACGACAACTATAACAGTAAATGACTATGTCTTTATAAAACTCCATCCCGATCAACTCCTCAAATTTACACCTATTTCTTTCCTTTTTTCATCTAAATTATTCTTTAAAAAGAAATAAGTAAGGATGATGAGTGCCATCATGTTTGTTCTTTCCTCTCCTTACTAATAAAAGCGATTCAAACCCTTACTATTAAAGGATTTGAATCGCTTTTTCCGTTAGTCCAATTTTCTATTTGAACCTTAAGGAGAATATAAAATCTTGGTATTGCCATACTTATTCAAAAATGACCAATAAAAAAGCAATTCAAGGTAATGGTATGATATCCTATAGACTTTGATATCGTACACAATTCCTTGAACCGCCTTAAATTATTTAGACTCTACATTTTCATCAGGAGAGTAATTATATTGAGAAGGATCAACTGGCGTATAACCTGTTGGCGTATAGAATCTCAATAGGTCACCATTCACGACTCTATCAGATAACGCCAATTTATGATCTACTTCATTTTTAATCGTCTTTGCTTCCTCTAATTGACTTTCGTCTAATGGTAAGCCTGTTTTATTATCATAATATTTTTCATTAATTGAATAAATAGTAGGACTGACAAAATCGCCATTTCTAAAGGGTACAATTTCATCATGCTCTTCTGATAATAAGTCTGAACCAAATTGAACAAATTGTTGTGAATCAATTCCTAGTAAATGCAATAACGTTGGCAGTAGGTCTGTTTGGCCACCATAGCTATGGTTGGTCCCACCTTGTATGCCTGGAACATGTATAAATAATGGTACACGTTGTAAATTAGCACTTTCATATGGTGTAATCTCTTTTCCAATGACTTGTTCCATCGCTTTATTATGATTATCGGAAATACCGTAATGGTCACCATAAAGAACAATCATTGAATGATCATATAATCCTGATTCCTTTAATTGCTGGAAGACCTGTTGAATTGCTTCGTCTGCATAACGAGCTGTTTGGAAATAATTATCAACGCTTGCATCTCCCGTATTGGCTTTATCAATTGTCACTAAATCTTGATTCATTTTATATGGATAGTGATTCCCTACCGTAATTAATTTTGTATAAAAAGGTTGTGGTAAGGAGCTTAAAAGATTTTGAGATTGTTCAAAGAATGGTTTATCTAACAAACCATATTCAGCCATGTCCTCTGAAGTACCTGTGTTATAGTAACTAGCATCGAAGAATTTATCGAAGCCAAATGATTTATAAATTACATTTCTATTCCAGAAGCTTCCGTTATTACCATGGAATACAGCTGATGTATAACCATAATCTTTTAAAATACTAGGAGCTGCCTGATACGTATTTTGTGCTTTTGTAATATAAGCAGATCCTTGTGGTAATCCAAATAAAGAATTTTCAAGCATAAATTCTGCATCAGATGTTTTCCCTTGACCTGTTTGATGGAAGAAATTATCAAAATACAATGTATTCTTATCTTTTGCTAATGAATTTAAAAATGGTGTTACTTCTTCACCATTTAATTTATAGTCGATTAAAAAGTTTTGGAATGATTCTAAATGTAAATAGATAACGTTCATTCCCTTTGCTGCACCAAAATATTGGGCATTCGGTTTGGCGTAGTTTGACTTTGTATAGTTAATTACTTCAGTAATATCACTACTATCTGCCAAAGCTCTCTGAGAAGAGGCTTTCATCGTTTCAACTGAGTCATAAATCGTATAGTTATACATCCCTAGATATTTCACAATATAGTTTCTATCAAAACCTCGTGTTAATAGTTGAGGACGATTAGTTTCAGCTAGTCCTAAATTAAGGATTGATACCGCTAATGCAAAGGCAATGATTGCCATTCCTTTTTTATAGCCAAAACGTTTGGTATCTTTTTGGATTTTTTTAGAGAATCGTAGATAAAACATAACCATTACATCCACAAAGAACAAGATATCATAAGGCTTTAATAAAGAAAGAACACTGCCGCCTAAATCTCCAAAGTTCTGCGTTTGAGAAAGTGTAGGTAATGTAATGAAATCACTAAAGAATCGGTAATAGACAATATTGGCATATAAAACAATAGACATCAAAGTGTAGACAACAACGAGTGATGTGTATTTTCTTTTTCCTTTAAATAAAAATGAAAATCCTAGAAATAGCATTGCTGAGCCCAGCGGATTTATTAGTAAAAGGAATTGTTGAATGATTCCTTCTACACCTAAGTCAAATTGTGATAGTTGAGAGATGTATGTTTTAATCCATAACATTAATACTGCTACTATATAAATTCCTAAAAAGTTTTGTAATAGGTTATCTTTTTTATTTGCTAGATTTTTCATTTTTGCACCTACCTTTTACTGATTAAATTAAAATCTAGATATATATGAACTTAACTGATAAGTACTGTATGGCACTTTAAAAAATGTTACGTTACAATAGCTTTTTTCGCGACCAATGTATAGTACTCCCCATTTAAACTTCTGTCAAGTTGTTAGCTATTCTTCATATAAATATTTCTAATTAACCTAAATATTGTCCAAAAAATACCCAGTAAACATTAGTTTCTAACTAAAATTTACTGGGTATTATAAGCCACAAGTAAATGCCTTTATGAAATCTGCCTCGCAATTTTTCTCATTTGGGCATCAAAAAATCTTCCATTCAAATGAATTGGAAGATACTCTGGTACGCTATTCACTTTTTGCTAATAAACAATTGGATATTATTACAACATTTTTCTAGCATATATATTTCTACAGTGTCTCTCATTCTATTTAAACGTTTCTTTATTTATTTGAGCACCTACTGAATCTTTCAATGATGAAGAAAGACCTCTTCTGATTAGATTTGCAGAAACAGGCGCTCTCCCCATTTCCCTTGCCCAAATTGATAATTGTCCTATATGGTGAATTTCATGTGCAATGGTATGACGAATGACTTCACCCCATGTATGCGTCTCCATACTACCATTTGCTAATGGAATATGAAGAATACGCTCTTCCATGCTGTCATCCCATTGATTTACAAAGCTTTCGACGTCTAAATGAAATGCAGCTTCCAATTTACGAACCTTTTCCAAGCTATTATATTCATCAAAGCTCTCCTGAAAGTCTGTTTTCCCCTGTAATAGACGAATCCAACTCCATTCAACATCAATGATATGGAAGAGTGTGTGTAATATACTGCCCATTCCTCCAGTTCGGTTTTGCAAAAGTTCTTCTTCAGTCAACTCTTCACACCAACGAAACCAATCTCCCCGAACTAGCCAATTATATTTAAAAAATGTTTGCAAAAAAGCACCTCCGTAGTTGTTGAAAAAATATTATAACTCACTATTTCTTCATATAAAGTGAGGATCCCTTCTTTGCTCTTTTCAGATATCCAAATAAGCACTACAAGTAACTAAGCTAAATGTCTAGTAATTACCACTTCTGGTTACTCTTATGTATTTTTCTATAAACGTAATCTGCATTATCTAGGTTTTTCCAGCTACTAATAAAATTTAGTATTAGCATAAAAATTCCAAATAAAATAAATGCCAACATATATTTACCTATGAAAAATAAAACAAACGTTGCAACCAAAAGTAATATCATTAAAATTATTACGAGGATTTGTAATTTCCCCTTCTTCTTCTCATCCACCTGTTCAACCTCCAATCAAAGCGCCGATACTTTTCTAAAATGTTTTATTTGGTTTATTTTACCATAATATTCACAAGCCTGATAAGCATACGCACTTTCACCCCATCTATCTGACTCATTAACTTGGTATAACTTTCAGTAGAATAAGCTTTTTTGGGTTATGCTAACTCATCCAATCATACCTAGTCGTCTATGAGATTCGTGTGCTCTTAATATCTGCTTTCAGAATCCACGTCACCACGGACATCCTTGCTGACTAACATCTGCCGTCGGAGTTTGAGAATTGCATCCTATAGTTCATGCGTATAGCGGGTACAAATAAAAAAGTTCAACCTGAAAGTTCTGGTTGAACTATATAATACGAAAGCTTCTATTACTTTAAGTGTATGTACAAACTTTAACTATAGATATGGATAACCCTCTATACTAATTTAGGATGACACAGTATCTAGAGTTTTCAAAAGATAAATCAACTAAGATTACAGTTGATTTAAATAAACAGAATATTTTATTCAAGATTTTCACTTCAAAAGGACTCTGCAGTGAAAGTACAATTTTATTGAGAGGGTTGCCCTAGTCCATTTAGAATAAAAAACACGATTTCTTCAATTTCCGCATTGCTAACGGATTGTTTATTAAGTAATACAAAATTAGAAACAAAGAACCCACCAATTGCTGAGCCTAACATTTTAATTATGAATGAGTTAGGCATTTCTTTAATTTCACCCCGTTGTTTAAATACCTCAATTACTTCTACTATACACTTATACCCATTCTCTAAAATGTATGGTAATAATTCGTTTTTAAGCTCTTCTTTATATATTATTTCCTTAATGACTACCTGAAATATTTCTCTGTTTTCCTTGAAGAAAGCGCTACGATTAGTTATAAAAGCTCTTAAAAACTCTTCAAATGAACATTTATCATTCATAAATTCTCCTAAGATATCATTTACTATCGTAGGAAAAAAATCTTTTAGAAATGGTACGATAAGAGATAACAATAAATTTTCTTTCGTTGCATAATGCTTAAAAATAGTGCCTTCTGATACTTCTGCTATTTTTGCTAATTCTGAAGTTGAAGTATTTGAATATCCTTTTTCTGAAAAAGCGGAAATTGCAGCCTCAATAATTCTTTTTTGTTTAACTGTCTGTTTAGTGGATTTTTCAATTATTTTTTCCATTTCATCCAATAAAACACCATTCACCATTCGATTCACCAACTTTATTTAATACTATATTAAAAAGCGATGCTAAAAACATAGAATTACCTTACCAGTAATACCTTTATATAAAGTATATTCTCCTTCCATATAAAGGGATTTTTTTAGATAAAATTTTAACCTAGAATATTCAACTCAACTATTAGCTTTACTAAAGGTAATTCATCTAGTACCCAAACCTATATCACATCGTCAGTATTCTTTAATAGAAAAGCTTTTATTAATTTAATACCATTCTTATAGCCCTTTTATATAACTATACTTATTTCATTAATAGTTTATTAAGTTATCTCCAAGGGTAAATAAAAAAGGAATCATTACTAATAAAAGAATCCCTACAACAACTGTTGAAAAAATAATTTCTTTTACTCGAATAAAATTTTGTTTGTATAATGTATAAAGAATTACGGTATTAATAGGTACGTTTAATAATAAAGCTGTAAGAAGTCCTGGAGCATATGTTTTCATCAATATGGTAACAATTAAATGTGGAAAAAAAGCATTAAAGATCATAGAACCTAAAAATCCAATAAATACCCTCTTTATTATTGTTGATTTTGGAAAACATAAAGTTAAAAAGGAAACTAAATAGGCAAGTGCAGTAATGATTAATACGGCAAAATGAAATTCATTTGGTGTTATAGGCTTTTGAAATGATGAACCAATTTGTGACCATTGAGGTAACCATAATGCTTCTTCTAAATTGTGCAATGTAATTGCTAAACAGAAAAATATAACATAAAAGGCTTTCATACAATCCTCCTCAATTATTGTCCATTAAACTATGCTGCTCAAAAATATCGAAACTTTAATTTAAGATAAAACTTCTGAAATAGTATATAAGTAAAAAAGATATTAAAATAAGAAATTTGGGACAATTGTGCGATATTGGTGGCACAGATTTCCGCTGCACTGTAAGAGTAGAGCTTCATGTTTAAAACCGAGCAGTAGCTAAACTTCCTACATCTATGCCGAGGTAGATTTTAAACATACCTAATTTTGTTTTTAAATCGCACTAGAGTTTGTCTGTTTTGAGATAGAGTTTTCACTAGGATAAATGATACAGTAATTCTAAGAATCGATTATCTTCGACGGGTTTATAGTTCTACCCATGTATTAATATCGTAATTAAAAGAATAAAGAGGGCTCACCATACAGCACATTGGTAGCGAGCTCTTTCATACTATAATTAAAACGTTGATAAACTTTGATACAGTCGTTCTACTTAGCAATTTTATTTCACTTTCCTAAACCTCGGTAGCCACCAATTCAATTTTCCAAATAGTATCATAGTTGTCGGGACTAAGATTGTTCTTACAATTATTACATCTAAAAGGATAGCGTAAGCTAAACCCACTCCCAATTCTTTGATAATCTGGAATTGAGCAAAGATGAAAACCCCAAATACAACAATCATTATAGAAGCTGCACCATTAATCATACCCACTGTTGATAAAAATCCTTGCTGTATACTAGTTTGAAGATCTTTAGATTCATCAAAGAATTCTTTAATACGAGTCACGATAATCACTTCATAGTCAATACTCAACCCAAATAACAAAGCAAATAAAATTAACGGTGTATTCACATTAATTGGAGATGGTTCAGCCCCTGGTAAGTTTCCATATTGGAACATGTAGACAATAAAGCCTAATGAACTGGCTGTAACAATTGCATTGAGGACAATTGCTTTAATTGGGAGAATGATAGATTTAAATGCTAAACATAAGATTAAAAAAGTTATAAGGAAAATAACACAAATAACTAAAGGAATTGATTCAATGATTTGTGTATCAATGTCCATCCCTATAGCAGTTTCACCTGTTACACCAAAATTATATTCGCTAGTAAGAGTTTTTGGTAATTCCTCCCTAATGTTATCCACTAAAACTCGGGATGCTTCTGTATACGGAGGCGTTTCTGGAATAACATAAAGAATAGTAGAATGCTCATCTTTGCTAACAATTCTATTCAATTCTTTTTCTAATTGTTCATTTAAAACTCCATCTTTCTGGCTATAAAACAATAAATATTGCTCTATATTTTGAAATTTAGGATTCCAATTAGTTAGTGATTTTACTTCCTGCACATTATCCATTGCTTTTATTTTTGAAGTAATAGTATTAATAGAATCTAAAAATTCTTCATTATAAACACTTTTATCTTTATGCTCAATCAAAATTTGTATAGGAAAAATAGTTCCTACTCCGAACTCATCTACAAGTAGTTCCATCCCTTTTCTAGATTCAATTTCTTCTGGTAATTCTTGATATGCCCCAACTGGTAAATGCATAGTAATTTTAGATGATAGTGGAACAAAGATAATAGAAATAATTAAGCCTACTGCTAAAAATAATATAGGCTTCTTGAAAAGAGAACCAATTAGTTTATCCCAGAAACTACTCTTAGATGCATTTCTATTCCGAGATAAAAATGGAAGCTGAAGCATATTAATACGTTTGCCTAATAACATCAATATGGCCGGAAGGAATGTAAGAGACATCAAGATTGAAACCATGACTACAACAAACCCACCAATTGCAACAGAGTCAGTAATTAAACCATTTGGAATTAATAATGAAAGTAATGTTAAAGCAACCGTTAATCCTGCATAAAAAACGGATTTTCCTGAAGTCAGAATAGCTTTTTGAACGGCTTCTATTTTTTCAATACCTTCTACCAGTTCATTTCTAAACCTTCTTATAATAAATAAAGCGTAATCAATAGCAATGCCTAATCCTAACATCGTTACAATATTATTTAAAAGTGGCGATAGTTCAATATGTAAAGAAATAAAATATAAAATTCCTGATGAAATAATTATTGAGAAAATTCCTGTAATAATAGGAATTATTGCGGCTATAACTGACCGAAATACTAGTAGTAACAGTATGAAAACAATTGGTATTCCAATTTTTTCAACCATTGCAACATTTGATTTACTAGTCTCACCAATATCATAAGATATTGCAGGGCCACCAGTCACCATGATATCAATTCCATTAAGTTTACTCTCGTTATCTATCTTTTGCCGTAACTCTGCAACAAAAGCATTTCCATTAGAATTCATTGCAACTGTAATAATTTTCCCTTCTTTTATATCGCTTACAGTCACCTCTTCCACATATTTATTTTCATTAATTAGTTCTTTAATAACATCTATTGAATTATCATTTGAGGAGATGTCTTTATTTTCTTTTGTGACAATGCTTATCTCGTATTTATATTGATTATTGTATTCTTTTGATATTTTATTTTTCACAATGGATGATTCACTATCTATTGCTTCTAATCCAGAAGACAGTAATTCATCAGATAATTTAGGGCTATAAATAAATGATCCAATCAAAATAAGTATCCATAAAAAAATAAGACTTTTATAATGTTTAGTGGTTAGTCTTCCAATCAATTCAAACATGACCATGTCTCCCTTCCACAAAGTGACACTATCACCTCCTTATAAAGATGATAGTGCTCATGGTATTTGGAATATTTTTGCTTAAACGAAGCTGTAATTATAGGATAGGCATTTTATTGTAGTGTCTTCTTTTAGAAGAATTCAAAACATTTTCCATTAACATTGTTAGCATTACTGGACCTACCCCTCCTGCAGCGGGCGCTATCCATTTTGCAACTTCTTTAACACTTTCTATCTCCACACTACCTTTTAAAATAGGTAGTTTTCTTCCTGGATGTATATTACTTTCTTTTACCCCCACTTGAATAGGGTTAAAATCGACAACACATGCACCTGGCTTAATCCAATTTCCTTTAACAAGATCTACTTGTTCAGTTGAAACAATTAGTACATCGGCCTCTTTACAATGCTCTTCTAGATTTTCTGTATTTGTATTTATGATTTTAATAGTTACATCTGGAGGTAAAATAGCTAGTGAACCCATCTTTGCTACCATTGTAGCTATAGGATTAGAAGTAAGGAAAGACCAATCTATTAGAATAACTATGTTCTTCTTATCTAAATTTATTTTATGATAATCAAATACTTTTAAAACAGAACTCGTGACACACATAGGTACATTCACTGGTGAATTACTAGTAGGGAACAAACCTATGGCATTAAGTGGGTGCAGACCTTCAATTTCTTTATCTGGATCAATTGCATTAATAACATTTACCACATTAATAGAATCAGGTAATGGAATTAAAACAATGATACCATCGATACTTTCATCACGATTAAAGCCTTCAATAATATGAATAAGCTCCTCTTCTGTTATGTCATTTGATAAAACTCTTTCCTTCACCAGATAACCTAGCTGGTTTGCCAAATTCACATGCAAAGCATAATTTGTTCTTGTTAATAATTCACCATTATCAACCATTATAATAGCCATTCCTGGGACAATATTATTTTTTTTATGTTCTAATACTTCTTCGTGTAATGATTTTAATAATGGTAATTGTACTTTTTTTCCCTCAATAATAGTTGCTGTCATATTTTCCACTTCTCCATTCATAGGTTAATTAAACGATCAAGTTAAACACTTTTAATATTAATAACGACAGTTCTAAACAATAAAACTTCCTAAACCTTAAAACCAAATAGAATAAGGTAGTATAAACAGAAGAGATGTAACAATGCCTGTATCTATTTCAAGAAGATAGTAGATGAAAAGGTGTGCATAATTGCATTTGCTAAAATCTTTGTTAATTGACTTCTTTATTCTAATTAGAAATATTAACTCTTCTATATTGTGCAATTAAAATAGGAGTAACCATATAAGTTTATAAAACGCTTGATATTTCATAAGATTCCATGTCCCTAATTTTTGTATTCTAACTCTACTAACTGTTGGAAATTAGATGCAAGTTCTCGACAATTCTCTTTTTTTCCAAACATGGAATAATGATCTCCTGATACTTCTTGAATAATGAATTGACCACTTATATATTGTTTCCATTGTTCTTTTTCAATTAATTTAATATCAAGTAAGTCTAATACGATAGGATCTTCAGTCTCGCGAGCTTTAAACAAAATTATATTTCCATTGAAAACACCGCTCGGTTTATGTTGCTTCAAAGCTTCATGATTTTTTGTCCAAATTGAATAAAAATGGATTAACTCATCATCATCAATGGTTGCTGGTATCTTAGTATCTTTTTTCATTTCTTGAATAGTGATTCTCAAATTTTGAGAAATATATTTTTCATTTTCTTTTAATGAAGAAATTTTAGTCTGATTTAAATACATATCTACAATGTAAGGAAATGCATCGAAATATTTTATATTATTTAAGGTTGATTCATTGTATGCATGTGGTGGATGACTATCAAACATAATAATTCTTTCCACTTTATCTCCTACTTGTTCTAACTGTAATGCCATTTCAAATGCAACATTTCCCCCAAAAGAATATCCCCCAATTGTGTAGGGGCCAATAGGTTGAATTTGTTTCATTTCCTTTATATATAATGAAGCAAGCATAGGAATGGATGTATCCTCTTCTAAGAATTTTTCCTGTGGAAACATAATTCCATATATCGACATACCTTCTACTTCTAAGTATTGAGATAAATCATGATAGCAAAATACTGTTCCTCCAGCAGGGTGGACTAAAAAAATATTGTCCTTTGTAGTTCCTTCTTTAATAGTTGAAATAATTTTTCTCGGAACTGCTTTTAATGGTCTTTTCTTTTCTTCTAATTGTTCTTTTATATAGTCTGCAAGTTCACTTGCTGTCATAAATTCAATAAAATCATTTATTGAGATATCGATATTAAAGGTATCTCTAATTTCAGAAACGATTTCTACAGCTGTTAAAGAGTCACCGCCTACCTCATAATAATCATTATCAATAGTGATAGATTCCTCTTCTAAATGCCTTTTCCATATATCTACTACCTTGTCTCTAATAGTATCTATGTTTAAATTAAGTAATTTTTCATCTTTTCGTTTCGGCTCTATACCCATTTCTTTTTTCGTTGGTTCAATCCAGAAAATTTTTCTATCAAATGGATACGTTGGCAATGATATTCTTCCAGGTGATTTTTCCTCATACAAAACTTCCCAATTTATAGAAGCACCATTACACCAATGCTTACCAAGTAAATATAATAAAGAATAATAACCTCCCTCATGATCAGGAGAAATTCTTTTATTTTTATAAATTATAGATAAATCAGATAAATCAGTTAACATTAATTCCCCGTAATTTTCTAAACTTATATCTGTTAATTCATCTGTTTTAATTTTTTCTCTATAAAAATCTATACTTTGTGATACTTCATCTAGCAAACAGCCTTGAGGTGTTATAACAGGTATCGTTGATTTTTTAATAGATTTAATATCTACTATTTCTACTTCTTCGTTTAGTGTATGCTTTTGTAATAATTGTAGAGTATTTTCTAAGGTAATTGATTTTGTTATACATGCCGCTACATAAGTTTGCACTTTATTTTGACAATATATCGAATCAGGTTGCAGTCCTAATTTCTCTAAAAGTTTTGCTAAAGCGTACGAATTTGCAAAAGTGCTTAAAATATCTTTCCCCTCTTCACTAATAGAGGTGTCCTCCCAATTACTAATGCCTAATAACTGTTTAGAAGTAACCTTTTGCCCGAATATTTTCTCAATTTCTGTCGAGATGACATTTAAAGTCTTGCCAAAATAAGAAACGTTCGCATATAACTCTCTATAAATTTCCTTATCTTGATGAATCGATAATTTCCAAATGTAACTTAACTCACTCATTTGTTTTAGATTTCCTTCATTCTTGAAAGAAGGGCTAGACATTTTTTCTATAATTGCTTCTTTTGTTTTTCCTATGACAAAATTTCTAACTGAAAAATCATCTCTGCCTACCCCTAGCGTATACGCTACATCAATTAATGACATTTCCTCTTTTTGTACAAGAAAATTAGATAGGTTTTCTTCTATCTGTTTCAGTGTTTTATGGTTTTTACCAGAGAAGATGAAAATATAGTTTTCTAATCGATGGTTCTCTTTTGTTATGCTCGGTGCTTTTGTTAAAATAGCATGAGCATTGGTTCCACCGATACCAAAAGCACTGACTCCTGCGTAGTTAAGTTCTTCATCTTCCAACTCTTTTGTTGAACTATTTACATAAAAAGGAGAATTTTCGAAATCAATTTGCTTATTTTCAGTAGAAAAATTTAAACTGCCTGGAATCACATTATTATTAAGGCATAATGCTGTTTTAATTATATTTGCAACTCCAGCAGCTGCATCTAAATGTCCTATATTAGTTTTTAATGACCCTATTGCACAAAACTGTTTCTTATCTGTACTTTGAAACGCTTGACTCAACGCTCGAATTTCAATAGGATCTCCTAGAGGAGTGCCTGTCCCATGTGTTTCCACATACCCAATTTTATTAGGTGAAATGCCTGTAAGAGCTAGTGCTTCATCAATTACCTTTGCTTGTCCTTGTATACTCGGTGCAGTAAATCCGATCTTATTAGCCCCATCATTATTTATTGAAGTACCCTTGATGACAGCATAAATAGTGTCTCTATCTTCAATTGCTTCTTCTAACCGTTTTAACGTGACTATTCCGCAACCATTCCCTTTAACAGTGCCAGAAGCTTGATCATCAAAAGCTCTACAATGTCCATCTTTAGACAGAATCCCCCCTTCCTTATATAAATAACCTGAAGTTTGAGGAACGGTAATACTAACACCTCCAGCGAGAGCAATATCACATTCTTGATTGATAAGGCTTTGACATGCTAAATGAATTGCCACTAATGAGCTAGAACATGCTGTCTGCACTGTCATACTGGGACCACGAAGATCTAATTTGTAAGAAGCTCTAGTACATAGATAATCTTTATCATTCGCAATTAATATAGGGTAATTAATACCTTCTTTAAACACATCTTCACTCTTTAAAATGTTCGATAATAGGTAAGAGCTCATGCTTGTGCTTCCATACAGTCCAATTATTCCTTTATATTTATTGGGAATGTATCCAGCGTCCTCTAATGCCTCCCAGACACATTCTAAAAAAATTCGATGCTGCGGATCTGTAATTTTTGCTTCGTAAGGCGTAAAATCAAAAAATTCATTATCAAATTCTTTAATATTGTTTAATACTGATCCATACTTTTTATATGATGTATTTTTTAATAGTTCTTCAGATACTCCTGCCTCTTTTAGTTCATCATCATTCAATAAACGAATGGATTCTTTTTCATTCTTTAAATTATTAAAAAACTCTTCTATTGTATAGGCATTCGGAAACCTACCAGACATACCAATAATTGCAATATCGGTGAACTCAATAAATCGATTATCTGTATACATTTTTGCCCCTCCCATAAACTTAACCTCTTCTTTTTAATAAAGCCTCTTTTCGCTTATGACCACGACTTTGTTCTTGAGCTTTTGCTCCTTCATTTATGTTTTGTTTAATATACATAGATAATTTTGAAATAGTTGGATATTCAAATAGATCAACCATTGAAAGCCCTTTTATATTGAATTTTTCAATTAACTTATAATATATTTCTGCAACATGTAGAGATGTTCCACCTACATCAAAAAAGTTATCATCTAAGCCTATAAAATCCTTTTTTAGAATATCCTTCCATATCTTGAGAATAGAATGTTCTATTTCATCTTCCGCTTTTAAAGGTTGAATAGACACTTTACTAGAAATAGGATTAGGAAGTGCTTTATAATCTACTTTTCCGTTTATAGTTAAGGGTTTTTTATCAATCACTATGAATAATGAAGGAATCATATATTCTGGCAATTTCGCTTTTAAATATTCTTTTAGTCTAACTAATTCATGCACGGCATTTGGCTTGACTATGATATAAGCGATTAATCTTTGATCATCTTCTGAAAACTTGTGTAGAGTAACAACGCTATCTTGATATAATGGATGTTGATTTATAATAGTCTCAATTTCACCAAGTTCAATACGATAGCCACGCAGTTGTATTTGTTTATCCATTCTACCTAGATACTCAATTTCACCATTTGGTAAAATTTTTCCCAAATCCCCGCTTTTATAAATAATTTCTTTTTTAGTTAAATCAATCGAAGTCTCGATAAATTTTTCATTTGTTAATTGTTCTTTCTGGTAATAACCTTTAGTAACACCATGTCCACCAATAACAATTTCACCTGGAACGCCTATCGGCTGCATCTGCATTTTATTATTCACGATGTATAAATTTAAATCTGATATTGTTTTCCCAATAACACTACCTGCCTGTTGATTTAAATCTTTCATTGTTACTTCATAGTACGTAACATGTACGGTCGTTTCTGTAATACCGTACATATTAATTACTTTAGGATATTTATCTCCATATTTTTCAAACCACGGTCTCAACATTTCAAAGAATAGTGCCTCTCCACCAAATATAATATAGCGTAAGGATAGTTTTTTAGTTCCGTTATATTCCTGATCCTCTTTAATTAGATGTTTAAAGTACGATGGTGTCTGATTTAATACAGTTACTTTCTCCATTAATAGAAGATTGTAAAATTCATCTGGAACTTTCGTAATCCATTCTGGTACAATCACTAATTTTCCTCCGTAAAGCAATGCTCCGAAGATTTCCCAGATAGAAAAATCAAATCCATAAGAATGGAACAATGCCCAACAATCTGTTTCATTAAATTGAAATTGAGAATCTGTCGCTAAAAATAATCTAAGTACATTGTAATGAGTTACCATAACACCTTTTGGATTTCCCGTAGAACCAGATGTATAGATAATATAAGCAATATTCGAATTGTTATAGATGGTTAATGGATTAGTAGTAGGTTGTTTATTAATTTCAAACTCGATCTCTTCAACTAGAATTTTTTGAATCGAGGAATTTAACACTTTATCTTCAAATAATTTAGTTGTTAATAATACTGAATCATTTAAATCATTTAAAATATATTCCATTCGCTCTGACGGACAAGAAAAATCTATTGGTATATAGGTTCTTCCAGTTTTTAAAATCCCGATTATTGTTGCAATTAACTGGTTCGATCTTTCAAGAGAAATAGCTACCATCTTTGTTTCATGTGAGAGATTCGAATTTAAGTAGTGAGCGATTTGATTCGATCTTTTGTTAAGCTGTTCGTATGTCCATTCCTCTTGGTTATAAGACACCGCGATGTGGTTTGGAAATTCTTTAACTTTTTTTTCAAAAAAATCGATTATTGTATCTTCTGTATGAAATAAATTCTGTTCATTTGTTTTTTTTGAAATTTCAATTACTTTGTCATTACTAAAAAGTGTTAATTCATTAATACAATTACTTTCACTTGCAGAAATTTGGTTCACAAGATGCTCGAAGATTTCTTTGATTGGTACATTTCGGAAGAATGAATTGTACTCCGCATTAATTACATAATGCTTGTCATGACTTTCTACATTACAAGTAAAAGGAAATTTCAGATTTTCAATTTGTACTGGCATAGATGTTACTTGGCAATTTTTTAGTTCGAAAGATAATGGTTGTTTATAAAAAGTAAAGACATTGTTAAAAGAAGGTATATTTTGTTTTTGAAAAATGGATGGGATATGTCTATTGAAATCAAAATCCTGATGTCTAATAAGAGATATAACCTTCTTTTTTATCAAAGAATTTAATTCTTCAAAAGTTGAAATTCCCTCAAAATTTATAGCTAACGGGAGAGTATTTACAAAATAACCCATTACGTTCTTAAATTCTTTTCTAGGACGATTAGCAACAGGAATTCCTATTACAATTTCTTTCTGTGATGTAAGTTTATGAAGAAATACAGTGTAAATAGACGTAAAGAAACTAAAGTCTGTTATTTCGTATTTTTTTATGTAGGATTGAACTTTATTAGAAGCATCTTCATCCAATATAAATCTTGTACTTTCTCCTACTAATTTCCCTTGATCATTACGAAGTTCATTTATTTCCTTTAATTCCAATCCATTAAATCCTGCAAATTCCTTTTTAAAAAACTGAATTGCTTTCTCTGTTTTTTTGGAATCTTGTTGATAGTTTACAAAGTCAAAATACGAAGTATTTTCTTTTTGAGCTAAATATGTATCGAAATCGGTTTCGTCATTGTATAAGGACATAATATTATTTAAAAAATGGAAATAACTATATCCATCTGAAATAATATGATCCACATTTATAGTCAAATAGTAAAAATTATGTGATGAACAAAATAGTTTAGTGTCGTAAAGTGGCCATTTAAATATATTAATACTCTCTTTATTTTGTTGAGAAACATATGTGGCTACCTGTAAATCACATTCCTTTTCGGTATATTTTTCAGGCAAATTTATTATTTCTATGGTATATTCTCTTGATTTATCAAACTCTTGCATTGGTCCTTCTTCATATTCGACAATATTTGTTTTAAAAATTGCATTATCATTAATTACGAATTCTAGGACGGATTTGAGTTTTTGAATGTCAACATCACCTTTAATTTTGTAACAGAAACTTAGATTATATGCGGGGTCATTTGGATAAATTTTGTGATGAGTATAAAGGTTAGTTTGAACTTTTGATAATTTGCTAATCATATTACTATCTCCTTTTGTAATTTATAGAAAAAAATACCTCCTGTAACAAAAATATTAGGATAATAACCTTTATAATTGCTGTATTTTTCATAAATAATAAATAATTCGTCTTGAATGTTCTTTAATTTAAGAATTCAATGAATACTATACACTTAGGAAAGAAAAACCAAGATTCAGGAATATATATACATATTATTTTAAATTTTCATAAAATAAATATAGTAGATGAGGATTATTATTTCACTAAAAATCACATTCATATAAAGGAGGCTTAATTATGAATAAATGGATTCGCATTTACCACCCTAAACCTTTGGCAAAATTTCGATTGCTGTGTATACCTCACGCAGGAGGTTCGGCATCGTCTTATCAAAAATTGAGCAAGTTGATTGGAGAGAATATAGAAGTACTATCGATTCAATTACCTGGAAGAGAAGATCGTTTTAAAGAAGAAAATATCGAAGAAATGTCAATATTAGTATCCTGTATTTATAAAAGTATAGAACCATATTTAGATAAGCCCTTTGCTATTTTCGGTCATAGTATGGGAGCGTATATTGGATATGAGTTAACAAAGCTATTATTTCGATTTAATAAAATGAGTCCTCTCATGTTATATATATCAGCTGCATCTTCACCCAATACACCAAAAATAAAAAAACTGCATCACTTATCTGACGAGTTATTACTTAAAGAACTTAAAATCTATAATCGAACACCAGATTTTTTATTACATGATGAAAAAGGAATTTCCTATTTTTTATCGTATATTCGTTCAGATTTTAAAATTGTCGATGATTACAGTTGCTATGACTATAAATCAATCAATTGCCCCATTAGTGTATTTGTTGGAAATAGCGACTTGATAGTTTGCAATTATAACAATTGGACAAATTATACACATAAGGATACATATGTTTTTCCTTTTAATGGTGACCATTTTTATTTACAAGAAGAAGAGAATCTAAATATGATTATTAAAATTATTAAAAGGCAGCTACTTCAAAATTATGAACACATATAAACTAGATCATCTAGAGGAAGTCCATATTTGGCAGTTTACAACTGATAAGTATAAAAGTTATATCAATCTTTTTACATCTTGGTTATCTAATACTGAATATAAATATATGGCACAATTAAAAAATAAAAACCGTCAACAAGCTTTTATAATTTCCAGAGGGATTATAAAACAAATAATTTCTATGTATTTAGGTCATTCCCCAGCTACTATTGAAATATTTTATACGTCATATATGAAGCCTTATTTGAAAAATCAATTTTTATATTTTAATATTTCTCATTCTGCTGATTTAGTTTTGATTGCATTAGCGAGGAAGCCTGTCGGAATTGATATTGAAAAACTAAGAGATATCGAGGATTATGATAGAACAGCTGCTTTATTCCTTAGTGATAAGGAAAAAAGACTACTTTATAACAACGAAACCTCCTTTTTAAAAAAAAATACTTTTTTTGAAATTTGGACTCATAAGGAAGCTGTGGTAAAAGCACTAGGATATGGGCTACATTTCCCACTACACAAGATAAATATTCTGCACTCAAAACATCAATTTTTGAATACCATATATATTAAAAATAAAATTTACACTGTCCGAAATATATTAATTGATAAAAATTATAGATCAGCTATATGTAAAGAAGGCAAAATACATGAAATACATATATTTCAATTTGAAAATTTGTCAAATTAATAGTAATACTGATTAAAAATATTCTCATGGTTTGTAGCATACGCACTTTCTTTGTCAATTATTGATATGGAAAGTGCTTCTTCTAATGGCCCAAGTCCATTCTTATGGATTATTTATTTTACTAAAAATTACATTTATGAATTTTTTTTGAACACTTAAGAAATTGAAAATATTTTTGTTTTTTTGTTGTAAAATAGTGGTAAGGGGGTGTCTATGACATTTATATCAAGCTTAGAAAATTATCTCGTTAATATACTTATTCAAGAAAAGCATAACTATATAGAACGAGAAAAAATTGTCTATGGGGTAAGGTTAATTCTTAATGATTTCTGGAAAGTAATAATTATTTATCTAATTGCATACTGTTTAAATTGTTTTACCGCAACATTAATAACACACATAGTATTTTATATGCTACGACAAGTTTGTTTTGGATTCCATTTTCAAAATAATATCGTATGTTTAATTACTAGCATTATTTCATTACCGGTTGGAATTTTCTTTATTAAGAGTTTAAATAGAGAAGATAACTACATGTTGTTTTTAGCTATTATATCTACACTTGTTCTATTGAGTTTCGCCCCAATCGGCACTAAAAAAAGACCTGTTTTCAATCAGAATCACAGAGTTTTTTTAAGAAAGAAACTATTTGTTAGATTGTTAATCTTATGGACAATTTCGATATTGTTGCATGAAGATTTTCAGTATTTTATCTTATATGCAATAGTTCTTATAGCAGTATCTATTCTTACTCAAAAAATTTTAGGGGGAAATATTAATGAAGATTAAAAATTTAATTTTAAATAAACTGTCTGGGATAGTAATTTTATTAGCGAGCTCAGCAACAGTGTATGGCTGTAGTTTAGTTTTTAACGAAGTTGAAGTACCAGAAAGTTTAAAAAATCAACATCACTTCTAATGATAGATATAGTAAGGAGGATTTATAATAGAAGACAATATCTTTCTTCTAAGTTGTATAGAATTTAGTATTATCACGATATCTGTATTCTATTTACAGAATTTAAAACCTACTAAACTTACACTGGGCATTACATTTTGTATTTGGATAATAGCTTTAATTTCATTCATCTTTATGGAAACTTGGGTAGCCATATTAATCTTATTTGGAGTAATTTTAGTGGTTTTACTTCTTCATTCTAGTATTTTTAAGATATGTATTGATTTAACCATTATCATTTTTATTGGTATGATGTCAGATCAGTTAGTTCAAATCTTGATTGATTCGAATAAATCAATTTTTTTACATATGATTCTGTTTATCATACTTTATTCGATTCTGTTCTTTATTTTAAGTTTCTCGATACATAGATTTAAAAAATATTATCAATCTATCTCTCTTCCTTTAATTTCGAAAGTCATCGTCTCCTTTTTATTTTGCGTAATGATTATTGTACTATATTTGAATATCTTTATACCAACCACTTACGATGAGAGGATATTATCAAAAATCAACTTAATTATCCAAGTAAGTTATCTGGTTATTATGTTCTTTTTATCCATGATATTAATTAATAATATTAAAGTAGAGAACAAAATAAAATACAGGCAAATGCAGCAATCTCAGTATAATGAATATTTGACATCTTTAGAAGCAATTAATACGGACATGCAAAAATTTCGTCATGACTATTTGAATATCTTAATCACGATGGAAGGTTATATTACAAAAGGAAACATGGATGAACTGAGGGTCTACTTTAATAATAAAATTGTTAAAGTTGAAAATGATACCCTAATAAAAAATCAATTGATGAAAAATATCAGTAATTTAGAAATTATTGAATTAAAAGGACTTTTACTAACAAAACTATTATTTGCGACTGAAAAAAATATCAGTATTCAAATTGAGATTCCAGAAAAGATTCTCCGCATACCTATCGATATTATTGATTTCTCAAGAATACTTGGTATTTTAATTGACAATGCTATAGAGGCGAGTATTGAATCTATATGCCCTACAATTAACTTAGCTATTTTAAATACATCGCAAAACTCTATTTTATTTGTAATTGAAAACACCTTCCAATTTGAAGATTTAGATATTAATAAAATTTATAGCAATAATTATTCATCAAAAAATAATACTAGAGGTTATGGCCTATCAAATACTTTAGAGATATTGAAAAACTACCCCAATGCTCTTTTAAATACCCGTATTGAAGATAGTTTATTTATTCAAGAAATAGAACTAAATTATAGGAAGTGAACTTTCTTGAGAGTTATAATCTGTGAAGATGATCTTAAACAACGTCAGTTTATTCAGAATGAAATTATTAAATATGCTAATTTTCATTTACCCTCTGTTGAAGTTGTTTTATGCGCTTCAAGACCAGATGAAGTGATCAATTATATAAATAACTATCCTGCAAATTGTTATTTTCTAGATATAGAATTAGAAACTAATATGAATGGATTAGAATTAGCAGGATTAATTCGTGAGAAGGATCCATTAGCAATTATTATATTTATTACTACATTTG
>NZ_LDUJ01000026.1:0-90564 GCF_001043675.1 Lysinibacillus sp. LK3 | reverse complement strand
CGGCTACGCATCGTCGCCTTGGTGAGCCGTTACCTCACCAACTAGCTAATGCGCCGCGGGCCCATCCTATAGCGACAGCCGAAACCGTCTTTCAGTCTTTCACCATGAAGCAAAAGAGATTATTCGGTATTAGCCCCGGTTTCCCGGAGTTATCCCAAACTATAGGGTAGGTTGCCCACGTGTTACTCACCCGTCCGCCGCTAACGTCAAAGGAGCAAGCTCCTTTTCTGTTCGCTCGACTTGCATGTATTAGGCACGCCGCCAGCGTTCGTCCTGAGCCAGGATCAAACTCTCCATAAAAGAAATTTGATTAGCTCAAATTTTGCTGGCATCATGTTTGATGTCCAAAATTTTTATTTTGTTCACTAGCAAAACTAGCTACTTAAAACTTTATTGATTACGTTTTGCTTGTTCAGTTTTCAAGGTTCATTTACTAGTTACACTAAGTAACTTTTTATAATTTAACATAATGTTAACTCGTTGTCAACTGTTTATGTTAATATTTTTTAAGTTGTTCGTTTATTTCGTAACAACGTGTTTAAATATATCATCATAAATTTAAGTTTGCAAGTGTTTCATTAAAGTAAAACTATTCGCATTATTTAAAACCGAGTTTCTTCTATATAAATGTAAAAATAATACCTTCTTTTATTTTGGATCAACTCAATAAAAAACACCTTTAATTGTTAGCAACTTACTAACAATTAAAGGTGTCTGTTTAACTAACGTACCCAAATGAAGTATGCAAGGAAAACAAAGAATAGACCATACATCATTGGGTGAATTTCTTTTTTACGACCTGCTAATAACATTGTAATTGGGTAGAATACAAAGCCGATTGCAATACCAGTAGCAATTGAATAACCAAGTGGCATCATTAATACTGTAAAGAATGCAGGTACTGCTATTTCGAATTTGTCCCAATCAATTAAGCGTAAGGACGATACCATTAGTACCCCTACGATTACTAAAGCTGGAGCAGTAACTGCTGGTGTTACCACTGCTAGTAATGGTGAGAAGAATAATGCAACTAAGAACAGTACTGCTGTTACGACTGCTGAAAATCCTGAACGAGCGCCTGCAGCAACTCCAGAAGTTGACTCTACGTACGCTGTTGTTGTTGACGTACCAAATAAAGAACCGATAGTTGTTGCTAGTGCATCTGCCATTAAGGCACGTCCTGCACGCGGTAATTTATTATCTTTTACTAAACCTGCTTGTGTCGCTACAGCCATTAAAGTACCAGCTGTATCAAAGAAATCAACAAACAAGAATGTTAACACTACTACTAAAAACTTCACGTTAAATAATGTACCGAAGTCACCAAGTGGTTCTAGTGCTACCATGAATGTAGAATCTACACTTGGAATAGCTGATACAACGGCTGTCGGAGGATCAATGATACCTGTGATCATCCCAATAACTGCAGTAATCACCATCCCTAAGAAAATACCGATACTGCGCAATTTAATAATAAGAATAACTGAAAGAATAATTCCGAATACCGCTAATAATGTAGCGCCTGTGAAACTTCCTAAAGTGACTAAAGTAGCTGGGCTATCGACAATGATCCCTGCTCCTTGTAAACCAACAAAAGTTATAAATAAACCAATACCTGCAGAAACTGCATATTTAAGTTGTACTGGTATAGCATTAATAACAGTTTCGCGGATACCAGTTAAAGATAAAATAATAAAGATAATCCCTGAGAAGAACACGCCTGTTAAACCAGTTTGCCACGGAATACCGTATGCTCCGACTACAGTAAATGCAAAGAATGCATTTAACCCCATCCCAGGAGCAAGTGAAATCGGAAACTTAGCGAAAATCCCCATAATCAAAGAACCGACTGCTGCTGCTAATGCTGTTGCTACGAAAACAGCACCTTTATCCATCCCTGCATTTTCTAGAATACCTGGGTTAACAGCTAGAATATATGCCATTGCAAGGAAGGTTGTAATACCGCCTATTATTTCGCGGCGATAATTAGTTCCTAATTCATCGAACATGAAATATTTTTTCATTATCAAAAAATCCTCCGTGTGGTCGTCTTCAATATCGAAAACAAAAAAGACACGCTGACTACTCTACTAGTCGCATGTCTACGATATATTTCATCACAATTAGTGTGTGAAACAAATTAGTGTTTATACATTTATGTATAAACCTAAATCGTAGTCAAGTTATTTACGGTAACTTGGTAGAAACTCACGGGCCTTATCCCCGACATTATACGACGACGTATTTAATTTACATTCGTAATATATCATTTCGTTTTTTAGATTTCAACCCTATTTCCGAACATTTTTCTAAAAAGAAATGCGAAAGTTCGTGTAAAATTCTTATTTAATGTTCAGGTTCTATTAAATGTATTACTAAAGAGGCTTTGTACTGAACATTTCAGCAATTAGTTTAAAGAAAAAATCCCCTAGAAATTCTAGAGGATCCTTCTTTTGAACGTATGTTTTAACTCATCACTTTACTTTGCAAGACTTGAATTCTTTTTTCTAATTTTTCTTTCCAATCTTCTGCTAATGCATCTACTGCTTGTATTTGTTTCATAGCGATTGCATCATTGTTTTTGAAGTACACTTCATTGCAATACAAAACAGAGATACGTGCAGGATGCTTTTCTACAAGCTCAATTGTTGAATCTGCACAGATTGTCCCTTCTTCAAGTACACGCGCAAGGAAACCTGTATAGCCTGTTTCAATTAAACGTTTGAGTAATGTGTTTGCCTCGGTATATCTATCAATCGTACTACATGGAATACGTCCCTGTGTAATTTGAATGACAGCATCTCCAATTTTATAAATATCACCAATACAAACATCTGATTCTAACATATTTGTTACGGTTAAATTTTCGCCAAATGCAGCAACGGGTAACGTTTTTCCAAGTTCCTGTTCCCATTGTATGTAATGCTCCGCAGGATATAAACAAACTGCTCGATCAGGGCCACCGTGATGTTTTTTATCTGCCACATCATCCCCTTCAAAGCCTTGAGAGGACAAATAAACTTCTTGCACTCGTTGCTTTTCAATCCCTGTAATCATTGAACGTCCTTTACTATCAACCAATTCTTTTGGCATCCCAACCGTTAATGTATGAATCATTGGTTTATTTTTCTCCATTTAAATCCCCCCTAATCTGAATAGTATAATTTCTTGTGCATTCATTTAGTTTACTACATACAACACTTTACCAGCAATTTTTGCAGTTGAGATACTTCATTAAGCCATAAATTCAGAAGGAAATAAATCAAAAAAAGCCCTAAAAACCTCTCAGGGCTTTTAGGGCTTTTGCTATTATTCCCACTCAATCGTTGCTGGTGGCTTAGATGTAATATCATACAGCACGCGGTTCACGTGTTTTACTTCGTTTACAAGGCGGACGGAGATTTTCTCTAGTACATCCCAAGGAATACGTGCCCAGTCAGAAGTCATACCGTCGATAGATGTAACGGCACGGATACCGATTGCATAGTCATACGTACGAGCATCGCCCATTACACCTACTGAACGGATATCAGGTAATACCGTAAAATATTGCCAAATGTCACGATCAAGGCCAGCTTTTGCGATTTCTTCACGTAGAATGAAATCAGATTCGCGAACGATTTCTAATTTTTCTTCTGTTACTTCACCAAGCACACGGATACCTAATCCAGGACCTGGGAACGGTTGACGCCAAACGATTTTTTCGTCTAGTCCAAGCTCTAAACCTAGTGCACGTACTTCATCTTTAAATAAAGTTTTCAGTGGCTCAATTAGTTGGAATTGCATATCTTCAGGAAGACCACCAACATTATGGTGTGATTTGATTGTTTGTGCAGTTGAAGTACCAGATTCAATAATATCTGTGTAAAGAGTTCCTTGTGCTAAGAAATCCATACCTTCAAGCTTAGATGCCTCTTCATCAAACACATAAATGAATTCATTACCGATAATTTTACGTTTTTTCTCTGGATCAGAAACCCCAGCAAGTTTGTCCATGAATCGTTTACGTGCATCAATTTTAATAAGATTCATGTCAAAGTCTTCTGTGAATGTTTTCATTACTTGTTCAACTTCGCCTTTACGGTTTAAGTTGTGGTCTACGAACATACAAGTTAATTGATCGCCTATTGCTTTATGGATTAACACCGCTACCACTGATGAGTCTACACCACCAGAAAGTGCACATAATACTTTTTTATCGCCAACGATTTCACGAATTTTTGCAATTTCAAGCTCAATGAAGTTTGCCATTGACCAATCGCCTTTCGCTTCACAGATGTCGAATACGAATTGACGTAATAGATCATTACCATATACAGAGTGACGTACTTCTGGATGGAATTGTACAGCATATAGTTTACGTTCAACGTTTGCCATTGCAGCAATCGGACAAGATGCACTAGTTGCGATGACTTCAAATCCAGCTGGAACTTCTGTTACATGGTCACCATGGCTCATCCAAACGATTTGTTCTGTAGGTAATTCACCAAATAATTTGTTTGGTGTTGTTACTTGAATTTCGGCTTTACCATACTCGCGTGTTTCAGCACCTTCAACTTTACCGCCGTTTGTATGGGCCATTAATTGCATACCATAGCAAATACCTAAAATCGGTAAACCTAATTCGAAGATAGCTGGATCCACATGAAAGGCATTTTCATCATAAACAGAGTTTGGACCACCTGAGAAAATAATACCTGTTGCGTTCATATCTTTAATTTCTTCTGCAGTTACCGTATGTGGATGTAATTCACTGAAAACACCAAATTCACGAATACGACGTGTAATTAATTGGTTAAATTGGCTACCGAAGTCTAGTACAACGATTTTTTCTTGCTCTTTTAATAAAGGGCTAGCTGTCAAAATTTCCACCTCTTCTATTATTTTTAAAGGATTTTTCATGTGTTCAAAGAAAAACGCGAAGAAAGTAAAAAAACTTTCTACGCGTTCATAAGCTCTAGAATATTGATAAAGGCGAATGCGTAGCAAAGTAAAGTGATTTACTATACTTTTCACCTAACGAAAACATCCGCCTTCATAGAGAAATCATTTAAGGTGATTTCGTAGAAACATCCGAACCCTATTATCGAACTTATATGAAAGCAATCCTTGCATTTAATTTTTTTCATTTTACTCTTTGTCTACGTTAAAATCAACTGATAGTGCGATTGATTAAATATTCCCAACTTTCTTTCAGCTTCACAAAATCAACATCTTCTTTGTCTTTCCCATAAATATGTTGCTCGTAAACTACCGTCAGCTTTTGCATTTCATCTGTTTCTAATGCTGAATCTACACGCTCTGCGAATGCACTTAACGTTTCTCCATCTTTTCTCCGCAAACCAATACGGGATAATTGCTTCAGTAAAACATGGTAGGAAGAATCGAAATTTGACCAATCCGCTACTTTTTTACGGTATGCTCGAACATGCATCTTAGGAATCCACGTTTTACGCTGTAAGAATAAAGAAATACCTGTGATTATTAATAATACAACAATTATCACCCAAACATAGGCAAACTTTTTCATCCATAACCACATTGCATCAAAGCTAAATGTTGATTTTGTCTGTTCCTTCTCGGTTACCTGTTCTTGTGGTTGTGGCTGCTCGGGTTTTCGTTCTGGCTGCGCCACTTCCTCCTCATCAGACGTATCTAACGGAATATCATAATCGATGTTAACATTCCCAGAAAAGCCGATTGTAGGCTCAAACTCCATCCATCCCGTTCCAGGTATAAAAGCTTCTACCCATGAGTGCGCATTGTCATTCGTGATGCGATATTCGCGTAATCCATCTGACATAGGTCCTGCAGTCCCAGGTGCAAAGCCTTTCACCCATCTAGCTGGGATTCCTACTGAGCGTAAAAGTACCACCATTGAAGTGGAGAAATTATCACAATACCCAACTTTTGTATCGAACAAAAATTGATCGACATAATCCTGATTTTCACCAGGAATGGCAGCTTGCGTTTTATCGTACTTAAAACCATTTGTTCTAAAATAACTTTCTACAGCCTTAATTTGTTCATAAACCGTATCTTTCTTTTGCGTTATTTCAGACGCTAAGTCCCTTACACGCTGAGGAAGTTGGTTAGGTAACTGCAAAAATCGATCAAAGGAAGAATCCATTGTTTCAAGTGTTGCTGGATATGACAATTGGAGCTGCTCCATACTATAAACAGGCTCACTATAAGACAATGAATAGTTTGATAATGATTTCGATTCCCCTACCTGTTGTTCTATATTCATTCTTTCAGTCTGCTCATCTTGAATAAATAAAGTGGAATCTTGAGCCGAAACAGAAAGCATACCATATGTTTGAATTAAAAATGGCATTGGAACAGCAATATCTAATTGAATCTGACGTTCACTTTCGGGCGGCCCTACTTGTAAAGAAGTCAGAATGGGTGTATTTGACTCATAAACATTTTTCCCAAAGTTCCCCTCTGAAACAATCCAACCTTTTGACGTATACGTATCTTTTGTTTCAATACGCCAATAATGACGATCACGGGAAGAGGCAGTGAATATTAAAGTATTATCTCCTTGGAACGGACCACCTAACTGACTATCATCCTGGCTATAACCGACTGATTTTTGACCATTTCCATTTCCGTCTTGTCCAGTAACCCCTTGGATAAACGGCACCGGATCTGCCCATGTTGGCCCAGTCTTTGGTAAAAAGTATGCTACAGAACTAACGAGTAATACAGATACTAGCATGGGAATAACAATTTTCCATTTTTCCATTACCGTACTTGTAGTTTCTACTTGAAGCCATAGGCGCTTGACAAAAAGAACACCTGTCATGATTAATCCTAAAACAACAACTTTTACAATTGCCGCTTTACCGTCATAGTCACTAAATGTATCCAAAGTAGCAATAAAGAATACGGTCATGGCAAAGAAGTAGAATATATTTTTTCGCACCGAAACCCAATGGTGAATTAAATAGACCAGCATCCAAATCAATACAAGAAATAACACTGTTCTGAAAACATCTGAAACCTGTCCAAAGTCACCTGTTAGAATCGTGGCCATGTTCCCTCTCCATTCAGCCAATAAAAAAGGCAATGTATCACCAGATAATACAGGACTAGGGCTATAGATAAAAACGACAAACCAGGTAATATAACCAAACTTCACTAATCCTGATAATAAAGGATGTACGCGGAAAAGACTTAGCGCTAAAGACATACCGATAAACACTAAGAAAAGATGCATCCCACCTGTATTCGTTAATTGCATAATGGGAATAAGCCATTCACGCAAAATGAAAAATACAATAACATAAGCTATGGCTAATTCTAAAAATTCTCCTAATGATTGCTTCACGGTCTTATCACCTCCGTGAATAAATGATAGAAATCTGCTGGATTTACATAAATAACTTGTATATGTTTATACCGCATCGCAAGCTCAGATTGCACTGGTGGCTGCTTTGCCACTACAAAACAAATACAGCTTTTCACTATATTCGCAAGAGTATGTAGGAATTCATCTGAAACATCACTTGTCACATAAAGCAGTGTTGCAACTTGTTTAAAGGCTTGTTGGTCATGAAATCGAAACTTGACATTCTCTGTAGGTTTTATCGCAGCTAAATGATACATGACTTGATCTAAATGCTTGTCACCCTGTATAGCTGGGAATACTTTCGTCATTGCTCCAGCAGAAATAAATGATAAATCTCCTCGTTCCTGAACGATCATTTGTAGCATTGAAGCTACTAACTCCACTTTTTCTTCAAACATCGAGGATTTTGTAGCGTCTAGCACTAACATTAGTTCAGATGATTGTCGATCCTCAAATTCCTTAGACTGTAACTTTTGTGTACGTGCAAATGATTTCCAATGAATCCATGAAAAACGATCTCCTGGAACGTACTCTCTTAATCCAACAGCCATCGATGTGTCCTTCACAATAGAGTATGGTGACATCATCGGGCCAACATCATATTTTGTTTGAAGCGCAGCATATTTCATCTCTTGTATTCTTGGGTAAACTAAAATAGTTTGGTCCTTTTCTGCTACGACAACCTTTTTAGCCCAGCCAAAAAAATCATAGAAAACAATTGTAACACCTAGGTAGCGATGTTCACCACGTGGCATATTTTCCAATTCATATTGCCAGCTAAAGGTCTTTTTGAATCCAACGAACTTAATGGCATTCGCATTTTGTATTTTAGCTTGCACTAATCCCTCACTATCCACAAGTTCCTCCATTACGATATAGGCAAATGGAAAACGTGTTTTACGTTCTATCGTAATAAGCACCTTCGCTGATTGACCTCGTTCTATATGAATCGGGTCAATCTTGCGTTCGATTAGTAAAATATCTTCTCTAACGACAAAGAAAATGAATGCATATACTAAAAATGGGCTAACCGTAAAAAATACAAACCAGCTCACAAACCCACCTTGGAACATTGCATAACAAAATGTTACGATCATCAAGAAAGCGATTAATAGGAAATGTTTGCTTTTTTCTACAAAAGCTTTCCATTGCCTCATTGTTCTGCAAACCTCTTTGTCGGAACTGGTGTTTTAGCAATGATCCGCTGGATAATTTCGTCTGCTGTCACGTTATCATAGCGTGCATCTGGTTTTAAAACTAAACGATGGTTAAAAACAAATGGCACTAAATATTGAACATCATCAGGGGTAACATAGCTTCGTCCTTTTAAAAATGCGTAAGCTTGAGAAGCTTTCATTAGCGCTATTGTGGCACGTGGACTCACACCTAAATAGACATAATTATTTTCTCTTGTTAGGGTAGCAAGCTCCACCATATAATTTTTAACAGAATCTTCTACATACACACCTTGAACAAGTTCCTGTAATTCGATTAATTGCGCTACCGATAATACTGCTTCGATTTTTTCAATGGCTTTACCATTCTCAGCTCTTCGTAAAATTTCAACCTCTTGCCCCCTAGATGGATAGCCCATTTTTATCTTTAAGAGAAATCGATCTAGTTGTGCTTCAGGTAAAGGATAGGTACCTTCATGTTCAATCGGGTTTTGTGTAGCCATCACAAAAAATGGCTGATTGATCATCAGCGTTTTCCCATCAATTGTAACAGAAGCCTCTTCCATCCCCTCTAACAACGCTGATTGAGTTTTCGGTGACGTTCGGTTAATTTCATCGGCTAATACAACATCCCCCATGATTGGCCCTGGACGAAATTCAAACTCCATTGTTTTGGGATTATAAATAGAAATACCGACTACATCTGATGGCAATAGATCTGGTGTAAATTGAATACGCTTAAATTGTGCATCAAACGATTTTGCAAGTGCTCGCACCATCATTGTCTTTCCTACTCCAGGTACATCCTCCAATAAAACGTGTCCCCTTGCTAATAATGCGACAATACTGAGCTCAGCAACTTCTCTTTTACCAATCATTACTTTTTCTATATTTTCTAAAACATTCTGTATTTGAGCATTCATTAATCGAAAAGCCTCCCATTCCATCAAGCAATTGTGTGAATTGCAAGCAAACTTAATCTAAGCATAGCGAAATCTGTCTTGTAAAACAATTATCTGAAACTTCTACTTCCTACGAACATTCATAAAAAAGGCTTGTTTGATAACATCCAAACAAGCCTAATCCTTATTATATAACGTCATTAACCATTAGAATGTTACAAATTCAATCTTTTTAACCATATTTCTTCTAAAGATGTAGAATTTTCTTGCAAGAAAATTTCAGATATCGCCCCAGAAATGATAATTTCACCTTCATGTAAAACTAATACATCATCTGCTATTTCTTCAGCAAAAGATAGCAAATGAGTAGAGAAGATAACGGTATTGCCTTTTTTCTTCTCCTCCAGCATCATGTTTTTCAACTGTGCTATCCAAAAGGGATCTAGACCATTCGTTGGCTCATCTAAAATTAACAATGACCCGCTACCAAGTAAGCTCTGGGCTAGGTTTAGCCGTTGGAGCATCCCTTTGGAAAAGTGTTTAGCTCTTTGCTTCCGAACATCCCACAAGGAAACACGCTTCAGTACATTCTCTTGCTCATATTTATCTACTTGTTTTAAAGATGCCAACAGCTCTAATATTTCAGCTGCAGTTAGCATAGTTGGAAAGTTTACATCATCAGGCATAAAACGGATTGTTTGTGGTTGATGCCATATTATTTCACCAGATTGCTGTTTCTCTTGACCCGTTAACAAACGAATCAAAGTACTCTTCCCAGCCCCGTTTCCTCCAACCAATGCAAGAATTCGACCAGCTTGCAGCTGAAAGGAGGCTTCTTTTAATCCTCTATCATTTTCATAAACCTTAGCTACATTTTTTCCCTCTAACAGAATCATCGCCGCTCCCCCTCCTTTAACAGCTTCGTAGCAAGCATTAACGGTAGTACAATCCAGAGTATTGTTATTATTCCATACACCACCTGACCAAGCGGTGATAAGTAAAACCTCGTTACATCATAAAAGGCTGGACCAAGCACACTAGCTTGATTACTAAATATAAAATAGCCGAAGCGCAGCCATTCTACTGGATTAATATGTATCGTTATGATGATGAGCTTTTGTAAAAGATGTCCTGAAACAACTGCACCTATCGCCATTAAAGCATAAGAAATGAGCAATAAAAGAAAGGACCATACTACAAGTGATAATGCAAGTGCAAATAATCTTGTTTTTGCAAATACCCCTAGCAAGATTCCTAAAGACACAAAGATAATAATACATAATAGCGTAAGAATAACTAAAACAATTGGTAACCGTACCCCACCTAGTAACCCACCTACGGTTAATACAAAACTAAATGCCACTACTATTACTAATAAAAACGCAAGTACCGTAGCTACATATTTGCCTGTAATATATTGCTTCCGCTTCATAGGGTATGTTTTTAATAACGATAACCAACCTGATTCTATATCACCAGCTATACTCATACTACCAATGGTGAGGATAAATAGCGGCAGCAGAAATAATAACACACTTAAAAATGATGCAGTTTGACGTGTAAAGCCTTCAATATCTGGTAAAGCCATTTGTTGAATGACGACTATGGCAACGAAAACAAACGTAAACAGAAAGGCTACTAGTTGCATCCATCGACTTCTTAAAATCTGCTTCAGCTCTATTTTTACAAACATCACTCATGAATCCCCCAATTCAATGTCAGCAAATCACGATAGGCAAATAGTTGACCTTCTTCTTCATCATTCATCCATTCTTTGGCTTCGTCTTTTGTAGCAAATGCAATAACACCATAGTTCATCGGCGTCCAATAATTTTTGTTGTACACATAAATCGCTTTATAAACGTCAATCCATTCATTCGTTGCTTTATTTTTAATATAGGCTGCTCCCACTTCACCATCGCCATTTAGCTCAATGTAATCCATTAAGCATCCAATATCATCAAAAATCTCATAGTCTCCATTTTTCAAAACAATTTGCCCTGCGTATTCATTATGAACAATACTCATATTACAAACTTCACAAACATCTGTTTCACTATTAATTTCACGTGGAAGGTATGTTTTTTCACCACAGCCTACTAAAATAACGCCACATATAATTACTATCATTATCCATCTAGTCACACTCGTATCCCCCTTTTCCAAAGCCATAAACTTCCCATAAACACGATAAAACCAATCACTAATTGTAAGATATTTAATGAAAACTCTATCTCTTTCATATTGCTCAGTAATTTTGGTTCATTATCTACCAGTAGATTTCGTTCTGTTTTATTAATCTGTTGATCTAGTGACGTCAGGATAACAACGCTTGGTGATGCCACAAAAAATTGATAAACCGGCTGTCTCACCATCCATTGTCCAAAACTTGACACAGCCACATATGGAACATCTCCAAAACCATCACCTGTAACATCTAGCCCTGTATAATCATCATAAAAATTATGAATTAAACGTAATCCCCGATTGTCTGACCTTGCTGTTAATATATTGCCTGTAAACTGATTATCCATAATGATCGAACGCTCATCGACTTTTGTACCTTCTAATGCAGTTTGATTCATCTGAAAGCGATTTTCTTGTATTTGAATCACTGAACTCTTCTGCAACGCTACCCCTACACGATTATGTAGAAAGCTATTTTCTCTTACCATTGCCTCCTGTGTGTCATACATCATAAGTCCATAACTATTGAAGCCATTATGAGCACTAATTGTATTACTACTTATTTCTAAATTAGTAGTCATCATCACCATAAGACCTGTAACATTCTGTAAATATGTATTGAACAACACCTTCACATTACTTGAATACATAAAATGTGTTCCATAACGGCTATTTGTTACCTTGTTTCGCTGTACATCTATTCGCGTCCCTTCTTCAACATATATACCATCCTGGACTTGTTCGATCGTATTTTGATCGATCACGACATCTTCACTTTTAAAAACCGCAATTCCATTTCCTTTTTCAGCAAAGTGAGATTCATTTCCAATGATCCTATTTTCTAAAATTCGAATATGCCTTGATTGTTGAAGATGTATACCAACTCGGATATCTTTTAGTTCAATAGCTCTTAGCTCTAAATTATCCGCCTCATTAGCAACAATTCCTTTATTTTTTGCTGTTATCCTTATATTTTCTATGGAAACATTCGATACATGTTCAATTTTTAATACAGGTTCATCATTTTGAGCATAAAGCTCAGTCCCTTTTTGTCCGTACAGTTTGATCGGTTTCTTCACCGTGAAATTCCCTTGGTAACGACCAGCAGGAATATGAATACTATCTCCAGCTTTTGCTTGATCGATAGCATATTGAATATCAAATTCTGCATACGCCGTTTGACTTGTCATGAGAAAAAATAAAAAGAACAACATGATTTGCTTCATTACTTTCCACCTCCTCATTCAGCAAGAAAAGACTAGAGGATTTCCCCTAGTCTATAATTTAATGACCGTGCCCTTCTTGATTCATCTCATTCGAATGCATAGAACCGGATGCATCTTTTTCATCCTCAGCCTTTTTTTGCATCATTTTCTTACGTCTCTCCAATGCATCATCTTTAATTTTTTGTAGTTCCTCCACATAAGCTTTCGAATTTTCTTGCATATATTTATCTGCTTCAGCCTTGTCCACGAAATAAATATAGCCCCAGTTCATCGGAGATTTCAGCTCTGTTTTTATAATTGTTACATCTTCAATCTTTGCCCAATCTTTCGACACAAAATCACGTACAAATTTTTCGTTTTTTTCTTCATTAGCAACCTCTGCATTTAATAAACAGCCAATATCGTCATAAAAAGCAATTGTTCCATCTTCTTTTATTGCCTGTGCTGAAAATACACCCATCTCATGGTCTTTCATATAAACTTTCATATTACACATTTCACAAGTTGTCTCTTCTTCGGGCTCTTGTAACCGTGTATCTATTAATGAAGCAACTTGCACGGTTTCTGATTCATTTTTCGTAACTTCTTGCTCAATTTCCGTTTCTTCTACCTGTTTCTTTTCGCTACCACAAGCTGCAAGTACAAATAATAATATTAGTGCAGGTAACCATAATTTTTTCACAACTTTATCCTCCAAGTTTAGTTTTTTGTTGCCATCTCCTACACTACAGATTAGTTGTGAAATTAGTTAAAAATCGCTGTGAAGAAATGGAAAAATTACCTTGAACATTCCATGAACATCTTCACTTCAAATATTTTGAATTTAGTACTTTCATTTACTTCCCCTCAAAAATAAAAACTCTCCACACTGATGTGGAGAGTTTGGCTTATATGGAAGAACGGTAACTATTGAGACGCTTCTTTTGTTTGTTTAAACGACTGAGCTTTAATGCCGTCTCATTTAATTCACGGCGAATTTCCAAATCACTAGCGCTATCTATATGGATAGGTGTAATCGGTTGCTGCTGTTGTGAATTAACAGAAATAGTTGTTGAATTGTACGTCTTCTCTTTATTTTTTTGTAATCTATTACGAAATTGCTTTTGTGGATTTTGCCCAAAGTTATGGCTGAGATCACCAGCATGTAAATACTGTTGTTCCTGCCGAAAAACACTACTTGTCGTTGCACTCACTCTAGAAGTCCTCATAAAAAGTTACCCTCCCCTACATTTTATTATCCTTATAGGTAATTATATCGACATTATATGCTGACAATTAACAACATAGAACCATAATACATAAAAAAAGAGCGAAAAGAGCTATTTTTAAAAGTGAAACCACTTTCTTTATAACCCTTTTCGCTCATCTTACTTCCAAAAATCATCAAATATTGTAATTGGCATATGACGTTTATGTTGGGAACGCAAATAATACCCTTCTAATCTTTGGCGAGGTTCTTCTGGAATTTCTTTCCCCTCTAAATAATCATCTATTTGATCATACGACACACCTAGCGCCACTTCGTCTGGCAATGAGGGACGATCTTCTTCTAAGTCTGCTGTAGGCACCTTTTTATAAAGATGCTCAGGGCATTGAAGTTCTGCTAACAATTGCTTTCCTTGTCGTTTATTTAAACGGAAGATTGGCATTAAGTCTGCTCCACCATCACCAAACTTTGTATAGAAGCCTGTAATAGCTTCCGCAGCATGATCTGTTCCTAATACAACCGCTCCATTCATTGCAGCAATTGAATATTGGACCTTCATACGCTCACGAGCCTTTTCATTCCCTTTCACAAAGTCATTCAGCTCAACCCCCGCATTTGTTAGAGCTCTCACACTAGCATCCACTGCGTCTTTTATATTTACTGTATAAACCTTCGTTGGCTTTATATAATCAATGGCATCTTGGCAATCCTGTTCATCAGCTTGTACGCCATATGGTAATCGTACAGCGAAAAACGAATACTTCATTTCTCCCTCTTCTGCATTTAATTCATCAATAGCCAACTGCGCTAGTTTTCCTGTTAATGTTGAATCTTGACCACCAGAAATACCAAGAACAAAACCTTTTACAAAACTATAGCGTTTTGCATATTCCTTTAAAAAATCAATTGATTTACGTATTTCCCTCTGTACATCAATGTTAGGCAGTACACGTAATTCCTCAATAATTTGTTGCTGTAAAGTCATTGCACCCGTCACTCCTTTTTACATTCGTTTAACCATCGCATGCACTTCTTCAATATTACGCATCTTATTATCCCAGCATTTTTGACTGAGATCGACCGGATATTCTTCAGGATTCATCGCACGCTTATATTCATCCCACAACAGCTCTAAATTCTCCGCCGCGTAATCACGCATTTCCTCTAATGTAGGGTTTTGATAATTGATCGCTCCATTTTTAATAACATGCTGATGTAAATTTTTTGCTTCAAAATTTGTGACAAACTTTGAGACAAACGTATGAATCGGATGGAACATTTTGATACGTTCCTCAGCTTGAGGATTTTCATCGTGCATTGTGATGTAGTCTCCTTCTGCCTTTCCATTCTTTTTATCGATAATACGATAGACATTTTTCAAGCCTGGCGTTGATACCTTTTCCGCATTAGCTGAGATTTTTATTGTATCTTCAAGTTGCCCTTCGCTATTCTCGATAGCCACCATTTTATATACTGCACCTAACGCAGGCTGGTCGTAAGCTGTAATAAGCTTTGTACCAATTCCCCAAACATCCACTTTTGCTCCTTGAGCTTTTAAATTTAAGATGGTGTATTCATCTAAATCGTTTGAGACAATGATTTTGGCATCATGGAAGCCTGCAGCATCCAACATACGACGAGCTTCTTTTGATAAGAAAGCAATATCGCCGCTATCTAAGCGTATGCCAATAAAGTTAATTTTGTCTCCTAGCTCTTTAGCTACTTTAATTGCAGTTGGCACCCCTGATTTCAATGTATTATAAGTATCTACCAAAAACACACAATCGCGATGACGTTTTGCATAAGCATGGAATGCATCATAATCATTTTTATAAGCTTGTACTAATGCATGGGCATGTGTACCAGAGACAGGAATTTTAAAAAGTTTACCTGCTCGAACATTACTTGTGGAAGCAAAACCACCGATAAACGCGGCACGCGTTCCCCAAATAGCAGCATCCATCTCTTGTGCACGCCTTGTACCAAATTCCATTGCCACTTCATTTTTAATAATTTGCTTGATACGGCTAGCCTTTGTAGCAATTAATGTTTGATAGTTAACAATATTAAGTAAGGCTGTTTCAATTAGCTGCGCCTCTACTAATGGAGCTTCAATTCGGACGATTGGTTCATTAGCGAAAACCAGTTCCCCTTCTACCATGGAATACATTTCTCCAGTAAATCGGATGTTCTTTAAATACTGGATAAAGTCATCTTTATAACCTACTTCATCACGTAAATACGCAATATCCGATTCACTAAAATGAAAATCACGAAGATAATCAAGCATTCGCTCTAACCCAGCAAATATGGCATAGCCATTACCAAAAGGTAATTTTCTAAAATACAATTCAAAAACCGCTTTTTTATTATGTATGCCATCCGCCCAGTAGGATTCTGCCATATTGATTTGATATAAATCTGTGTGTAGCGCTAAGCTATCATCTGCATAGTTTGATCTCAAAAGAAACCCCTTCTTCCGCTTTGATAATTAGTCCTAGTATACACTATATACCCAAATTCTTGCGTATTACATTCCCTCTTGTAGATGTTAGGTTTTCTAACATAAATAGTCAGAAAATTTAGAACTGTACACATTTTAGACACAAATTTTAGTACCGCTTTCATTCCCTTTATAAAAACCTTTTTTCTAAAATACTTCGAGACTAGAAATATTCTGTGTAAACTAACCTTACATAGAATTCAAAAAAACAATTGCACTGTTTTTAATACCGTTTTAACATGTAAATTAAATTTACGCAAGGAGCTGGTACTCATGAAAAAAATTGAAGCAATCATTCGTCCTGAAGTTTTTGGAGCTGTTCGGGATGGTCTTGCACAGGAAGGAATTGCAGGGTTAAGCGTTTCTGAAATCGCTGGTTGTGGTCGTCAGCTAGGTCGAACAGGACTCTTCCGCGGCAATACGTATGAAATTGAATTTTTACCTAAATTAAAATTAGAAATGATTGTAGACGATGGCAAAGTTGATGCCATTGTAGAGATTTTATTGCGTGAAGCAGCAACCGGTAAAGTTGGGGACGGGAAGATTTTCATTTATCCAGTAGAACAAGCAATTCGTATCCGAACAAAAGAAGTCGGATCGATTGCAGTAGAATAAAGGGGGCGATATAGATGGATGAGGTACTATTATCTGTTAATTTAATTTGGGTGATGCTTGGCACTATTTTAGTATTCTTTATGCATGCAGGTTTTGCTATGGTTGAGGCTGGATTTACACGCTCAAAAAATGCAGTCAATATCATCATGAAGAATTTTCTTACCATTTCTCTTGGTGGGATCGTCTATTTTTTATGTGGCTATGCCATTATGTTCGGAGACTCAGTAGGTGGCATTTTCGGCACAAGTGGCTTTGCTTTAAAAGGAGTAGATGATCTTTCTTTCTTTATCTTCCAAACGATGTTTGCTGCAACTGGAGCAACTATTTTATCGGGGGCTGTTGCAGAACGTACTAATATTTTCGCTTATGTTGGAGTTATTATACTTATGTCTTTAGTTGTTTATCCTGTAGTAGGCCACTGGGTTTGGAGTGGTCAAGGTTGGTTAACAGATTTAGGTTTTGTTGATTTTGCTGGCTCGACAGTTGTCCACTTAACAGGGGCTGTTGCAGCATTTGTCGCAGCAGTTATGGTTGGACCTCGACTAGGCAAATATGAAAATGGTCGAGTAAATGTTATTACAGGACACAGCATTCCATTAGGTGCATTAGGCGTATTTTTACTTTGGTTTGGTTGGTTCGGCTTCAATGGCGCTTCTACATTAGCAGCTGATCCAGAGCTAGTTCCTAGTGTTATTGCTAATACGTTTTTTGCAGCTGCAGCTGGTGTCGTTGCCACTGCTTTCTATACAAAATTTCGATACGGACATATCGATGGCTCTCTTACATTAAATGGTGCATTAGCTGGGCTTGTAGGGATTACTGCTGGTGCAGCGAATGTCAGCATTTTTGGCTCACTTATCATTGGTTTAATTGCTGCCCCTTTACTTGTGGAAGGTGTACGCTTCCTAGAGTGGAAGCTAAAAGTTGATGATCCTGTTGGAGCAATTGCTGTTCATGGTATTTGTGGTATTTGGGGAACACTGGCAGTTGGCCTCTTTGATATTGGTGGGCAAGGCTTATTTTATGGTGGGGGTTTTGGTCTATTAGGTATTCAAGCAATCGGCGTTATTGCAACTATTGCTTGGGTTAGTGTATCTGTAGCTGCAGGTTTATTGATCATCAAAGCATTTGTCCCATTACGAGTAACAGCTGAAGAAGAAATTGCTGGATTAGATGTAATGGAACACGGAACGCCTGCCTACGAATACCAAGATATTTTCAAAAGCTCCGCTGTACGAGGCGAAACCTTCGCTCATCGTTTAACACATTTCGGTAAAACGCAGAACAATGTTCAAGAAGAACAACATGTATAGCTAGTTCATCTGCTCCTTTATCTTTGGATAATGGGGCAGATTTCTTTTGGTGCACTCCTACATGTGAAACTGTTCGTTTACAGAGAAAGAAGGTTACTTTGTTTGAAGTGATCCAATCCATAGAAAAAGCGCTCTTTCCATTATTTCGCAAGAGACTAACATTTACCGCTTCACTCGTTCTATTCCTTCTCTAACTCAAGTAAAAATTGTTTCATAGCTAAGCCGCTTCTGAAGCCTGTTAATTGACCATTTTTGCCAATAACCCGATGACATGGAATAATTGCCAGGATTGGGTTTGCTCCAATAGCAGTCCCCACCGCTCGAACCGCTTTGGGATTACCAATGCGTTGAGCAATATTTCCATAAGTTGTTGTTGTACCATAGGGTAATTCTTTTAATGCATCCCACACTGCTAATTGAAATGCTGTCCCTTTCACATGGATTGGAAGATTAAATTCAATAAGTTCCTTCTTAAAATAGGCTGTTAATTGCTCTTTATATGGGAGCAACTTTTCTGAATTCTCTTCAAAACAATATCCTTTAAATGGTTTTATAGCCCACTCCTTTACTTCATCGAATGCTGCATTTGGTGTACCTATATAAACAAGTCCTTTGTCTGAAGCCACAACATACATATCGCCTTGTGCATATGTTAATGTATCGAAATACAATATTTCCATTCCCAAATCCCCTTCTTTCTTTTATTTCAACACCATCTTCCAGTCATTTCATGCTAAAGTTATTTTACTGACTAAAGTAAAGGAGTTTCAATAGATGAATATGTTATATGAACCTGCCATTCACTTTCAACAAGTTCATTTTTCAGTAAATGACAAAATGATATTAAAGTCAATTACTGGGTCATTTCCGAAAGGGCAAATCACCACTCTCGTTGGCCCCTCTGGCGCTGGTAAAACAACATTACTTAAATTATGTAATGGCCTTCTCTCACCATCAAATGGGCATATACTCGTCGATAATCAACCTATTTCTACATATGATCCAACAGCTTTAAGAAGGCATGTTGGTATTGCTTTACAGGCAGCTCCTATGATAGCAGGTACAGTGTTAGAGAATCTTGCACTTCCCCGTACACTGCAAGGACAAAAACTTTTGCAGCAGGAGGCTATTCAATATTTAGAGGACGTTGGGTTAAACGAAAGCTTCCTGCATCAATCTACAAATGATCTATCAGGCGGACAACGTCAAAAGGTATCCATCGCTCGAACACTTATCAATAAATCCTCTATTTTATTATTAGACGAAATAACGTCTGCCTTGGATCGTCAATCCGTACAGGATATTGAAAAATTGATTGTCACCATTAACAAAAAATACAATGTTACCATTATTTGGATTACCCATAATTTGCAACAAGCGCTAACGATTGGTCACTATACATGGGTTATGATGAATGGGGAGCTCGTTGAAACTGGTAAAAGTTCATTACTCGATGCACCAACAAATCCACGTGTTGCCGAGTTTGTACAGGGGGTAAACAAATGACATATACAGCCTTATCACTGACATTAATTTTTGTTTGTATCCCTTTACTATTATCCAAAATATTAAAATTAGACCTTGAAAAAGATACGCTTATTGCAACATTACGCTCCATCATTCAATTGCTTGCTGTCGGCTATATATTAAAGTTTGTGTTTGATGCAAATAGTTATAGCTATATTTTCCTGATGGTAGCACTAATGATTATCGTAGCCACGTTAAATGCACGAAAAAAAGGAGCAGGTATTAAAGGAATCACCTGGAAGATAGCACTGACTCTTGTCATGATAGAAATAATTACACAAGGTGTTTTGCTAGGCTTTCATATTGTTCCAGCAACCGCTCAGTATATCATTCCCATTAGCGGGATGCTAATTGGTAATTCCATGGTGCTATCCATTTTATTCTTAAATCGTTTTACAGCTGAAATTATTAACCATAAGGATCAAATGGAACTAATACTATCCCTGGGTGGCACACCAAAACAGGCTATTCATCGCCAATTAATTAATGCCATAAAAGCTAGTATGATTCCTACGATTGAGAGTCAAAAAACAATCGGGCTAGTACAGTTACCAGGTATGATGAGTGGTCAAATTATTGGGGGAGCCGACCCTATTCATGCAGTCCAATTTCAACTTTTAATTATCTTTGCTCTCTTAACTACTGCAACATTATCCAGCGTTATGATTGGCTTTTTAAGTTATCCTGCACTATTTAATGAACGTATGCAATTACTCGAAATGAAATAATTGTTAGGCTGAATGTAATATAGTTTAAAAAATTTATGTTATACTAAAAAGAAAATGCAGTTAGGAGAATGACCATGTTATTACGCGATTTTTTCATCCACTTATCTGAGAACCAACTATTAAATAGTGCTGCAAAGAAATATGGCCTAAAATTAGGAGCACAAAGTGTAGTAGCTGGTACAAATATCGAAGAAACAATTGCAAGCATCAAAGAACTAAATGCACATAATATTTCTTGTACAGTAGATAACCTAGGTGAATTTGTTTCAAGTAAAGAAGAAGCGACTGCTGCTAAAGAAAAAATCCTTACTGTGATCGAAGCTATTCACGAAAATGGTGTAGCGGCACATATTTCATTAAAGCCATCTCAATTAGGCTTAGATATTGATGTTGATTTTTGTTATGACAATCTGTATGAGATTGTAGAAAAAGCCGCTTCATACGATATCTTTGTTAACTTTGATATGGAAGACTATGGACGTCTACAAACTTCCTTCGATATGGTGGAAGAATTATCGAAAACATTTAATAATGTTGGTACAGTCATCCAATCATACTTTTACCGTGCAAAAGATGATATTGAAAAATTTAAGGACTACCGTTTACGTATCGTAAAAGGTGCTTATAAAGAGCCAGTTGAAGTAGCCTATCAAGATAAATTAGATATTGATTTAAACTTTATTGAGTTGATTGAATATCACCTACTAAATGGTAAATTTACATCAATCGCAACTCACGATCACAATATTATTGCGCACGTAAAACGCTTTGTAGCTGATCATAATATTCCGCTTGATAAATTTGAATTCCAAATGCTATATGGTTTCCGTACAGATATGCAAAAAGAACTTGCAAAAGAGGGCTATAACTTCTGTGTGTACGTTCCATTCGGTGAAGATTGGTACGGCTATTTCATGCGCCGTTTAGCTGAGCGTCCTCAAAACCTTAATCTTGTCACAAAACAAGTATTTACGAAAAAAACGAATACTGTTCTTGCAGTAGCAGCAGGTGCATTCGTTCTTGGCCGTTTAACTAAACGTAATAAGTAAAAAAAAAGAGAACCTTTTCGCTTATGATGCGAAAAGGTTCTCATTTTATTTATTCCATCCTTTTTCTTTAAAGCGTGCAATGGCCTCAATTCGATTGCCGACGTTTAGTTTTTCTAAAATCGTCGAAATATAGTTACGAACTGTGCCAGCAGACAAAAACAGCTCAGCAGCAATTTCCTTTGTCGTCTTGCCCTCTGCTACAAGTGTCAGAACTTGACTCTCTCGCTCCGTTAAAGGATTTTCACTATCATCTTCATAGACAAAATCAACGAGCTCTGGCGCATAAATGCGTTTACCGTCCATGATTGTACGGATTGCGCTCACTAACTCCTCTATAGGGCTATCCTTTAATAAATAGCCTCTGACACTCGCTTTTCTAGCACGTTCGAAATAACCAGGTCTAGCAAATGTAGTTAAAATAATGACTTTACAACCTGAGCCAGTGCTATGCATTTCTTCTGCTGCATCTAGTCCCGTTTTCACTGGCATTTCAATATCCATAATACAAATATCAGGCTGATGCTCTTCCACAAGCATCAATGCTTCCTCACCATTTTTTGCTAAGCCAACAACCTCCATATCCTCCTCCATACTAAGTAAAGAGCGAAGCGCGCCTAATAGCATCCCCTGATCTTCAGCAATCACAATTCGTATCATGTCACAATCCTCTTTTCTATATATTCTTCAGATTGTCTTTGACATTCTGATGCGTAATAGCTACTGGGATAGTTACCGTTAATGTGGTGCCCTCAACACTTTCAATTTTGAAGGACCCATTAATAAACTCTAAACGTTCCCGCATTCCTTTCAATCCATTACCAGTTCTCCAGGCTTGTTTTTTCGTAATGCCCTGTCCGTTATCTCGCACTACTAAGTAAACTTCTTTAAAATTTTGATGGAAAGCAATTTCACATTTCGTTGCTCCACTATGTTTGACAACATTATTAACCGCCTCTTTTAAGCACATAGATAAAACATTCTCTACAAGTGGTGGAACTTGCAGTGCGTTTTTATCCCCCTCAAAGACAAACTCCATTTCAGCTGCCTTTAGTATTTGTGAAATACGCATGATCTCATCTTCAAATTTTGCCGTGCGCATATCTGAAACTAATTCCCGAACCTCTTTTAAAGCAATACTAGCCGTCTGGCGTATATCCTTAATCTCAATCAAGGCCTGCTGGGGATTTCGTTCAATCAGCCTAGAAGCTAGATCACTCTTCAAACCAATCATGGACAATTTTTGCCCTAATGTATCATGCAAATCTCGAGCTATTCTTTGTCGTTCTTCAAAAACAATTAACTCAGCAATACGTTCATTGGCTGTTTCTAACTGTCCCTCTAAATTTTCACGTTTATTTTTGGAATAAAGCGTTAGCGGTAAAAGGACGACAGCTAAAATTGTTAATACAACGAAAGGCAACTGCGATAAAAATAGGTTGAGCTCTACAAAGAATCCAGCGCCAGTTGAAATAACTGTAAATCCAATATGTAGACCATACATAATATAAAAGCCGACGGGTCTTCGGATATTGCCAATAAAAAATGCTGTAAAAATGGACAAATAGACATAGCCATACAAGATGGTCATAATAATGTTTATGACCATTTCAAAGCTAATCCACATGTAAACTAAACCGCTTTTCGAATTCATGGCAAATCGATAGAAGATAAAATAGAGCATTAAAAATGTAATGCCTATCGAAATTTCGATGTAAGAAGATTTCCTAAAAATGAAGAAAAACGGTAGGAAACAAAAAATTATCCACAAATATACACTGAGCATCGGACTATTCGGAATAATACTATGCCATTTCCTCAACATAATCTCACGCTCTTTCCTACTTTTCCCTTATTATAACAAGAAAATTAAATTTATGCCTGTACATGCTTTGACCCATATTCTTCTCTTTACATAAAACAGCCATCTCTCTTGCAGAGATGGCTGTTATCAACTAAGCGGCAATACTGCCTCTTTCTTTACGTTTTATAATTTCATTTACTTCTTTAAACGTCACAAATTTACCTTGATCTTCATCATATAACTTGTAACGTAGTGATTCTAAACTCGTACGTAAAGTAATCGTTGTTGCCATGTGTAATGGCGGTGTCTCATTGTGTGCCTTTTCAAGATTATAATTAGGTACACGAGGAGCTAAGTGATGAACATGATGGAAACCAATATTCCCTGTTACCCATTGTAAAAGTTTTGGCAATTTATAATAGGAGCTTCCTTCAACTGCAGCTTTCACATAATCCCACTCTGAATCGTGTTCAAAATAAGAATCTTCATACGTGTGCTGGATATAAAATAACCAAATTCCTAAAGAACCTGCAATAAATAAAGTAACGCCTTGCACTAATAAAAACGCTTGCCAGCCCATGAAGAAAATTAAAGCGGCACAAATTCCTACAATGACAATATTCGTTAAAATTGTATTGAGACGTTCCTTCTTCTTCGCATCCTTACGATTAAAACGATTTAAGACAAGAACCATATAAAGTGGGCCTAATCCAAACATCACAAATGGATTACGATAGAAGCGGTACCATAGACGTTGCCCTTTTGAGGCTTGCATATATTCTTCAACTGTCATCATATCAATATCACCGATACCACGCTTGTCTAAGTTTGAGCTTGTTGCATGGTGAATTGTATGTTCACGTTTCCATTTTTCATAAGGGAATGATGTTAGCACCCCAGTAAAAAATCCAACCCAGTCGTTTGCCTTTTTACTTTTGAAAAATGAGCCGTGTGTACAATCATGAAAAATAATAAAAGTTCGTACGACAAAACCTGCTGAAATAGCACTTAAGCCGACTGTTAGCCAAGGTGATACATCCACTAACAAGTAACCAGCCACCCATAATGCAATTAACGGTACAATTGTATTTATAATCTGAAAAACACTTTTACGCGTATCTGATTTGGCAAATGGCGCTACATCTTGGCGTAACTTTTTTGTTTTTTCTTTAATAGTTGCCATCTTTTACTCCCTCGTTTCTTTTTTTCTTATGACCTCATCATAAAACAAGAATACAAGTCAGTAACAGACGCAAACATCACAAAAAGGATATGACATTTGTCATATCCTTTTATGATTTCGGTCCAGTCAAATGAAGTTGATAGAACACAAGGTCTAGCCATTGTTCAAATTTATAGCCTGCATTTTTAATGGTTCCTGCATATTCAAAGCCTAATTTTTCATGTGCTTTAATACTACCAATGTTTTCTCCATCAATACCAGCAACAAGCGTTTTGACACCATTTTCTTCAGCGATCGCTATCAGCTTGTTCATGAGCTTTGTCGCAATCCCTTTTTGATAATGTTCTTTATGCACATAGACAGAGTGCTCCATTGTATATTTATAACCTGGGTAAGGACGGAATTGACTATAGGTAGCAAAGCCAGCGACAAGCCCATTATCCTCAAATACAAGTAAAGGATTATCTAATGCTTGTTGCTCCCTAAACCACTGTACTTTTTCATCTAAAGTTTGTATTTCGTATCGATAGACAGCCTTGCTTGTTAAAATAATATCATTATAGATAACCAAAACCTCGGGAATATCTCTTTCTTCCATGAATCGTATCATTCTGCTCACTTCCCTTAACCAAATTGTTTTCTTCTATAAAGAAACAGAGATAGACGGTCATTGAATAGACTATCTATCTCCTCTTATTTTATGCCTTAAACATTGAAGTAGCGAGCATCAGGATGAGCAAAAACGATTGCAGATACAGATGCTTCAGGCTCCATCATAAAGCCTTCTGTAAGATGGACACCAATATCCTCAGGTTTTAATAGGCCGAATAGTTTCTCTTGATCCTCCAAGTTAGGACATGCAGGATATCCGAATGAAAAGCGTTGACCTTGATATTTTGCAGCAAAACGATCTCTCATAGTGAAATCTGTTGCATCAGGGAAGCCCCATTGGTCACGAATTTCCTGATGCATACGTTCAGCAAAGCCCTCTGCTAATTCTAAAGCAGTCGATTGCAAGGCATGACTTTCAAGAAATTTCCCAGCCTCTTTTAACTGGCGTGCTTTAGCCATAACTCCTTGCCCTGCTGTTACAACCATGAGTGCAATATAGTCCATTTCACCGCTCTCTACCGTTTTTAAGAAATCTGCAAGACATAAAAATGGTTCAACCTGCTGACGAGGGAAGGTAAAACGTTCAATTTCTGTCTTACTATCGGCAGGATCATACACAACGACATCATCACCATCTGCTTGAGCCGGGAAAAATTGATACAAACCTGATGGCTTTAATAGATCACTTTTTAAATAATCATCTACTAAATCCTTGAGCTCTGTTGCTCTTGAATCGCCCGCATCAAGCAATTGCTGGACTTGCCCTTTCAAGCCTAAATGGTGTCCTAGTAATGTACGCATATTAACATAAGGATATAAATGAGATACAGAATAGTCTTTTTTCACATGACGTCGTAAATCAGCTGGTAAAAATACTGGCGCTCCTTTTACTGTTCGTGCAGGCTTTATTGTTACCTCTTTTGCCGGACGAGCAGCTCGTTTTTCATCGGCCGCTAAACGTTTTTGACGGGATTCTTCAATTTCTGCTAAGAAATTTTCACGTGTCCCTTCACCCATTAATAGATTCGCTTGCTCTAAGCCTTGCATAGCATCCTTTGCATAAATAACAGGACCACCATATTCATCTGCAATTTTTGTTTCAGTAAAACGACGTGAAAGTGCAGCACCACCAACTAAAATAGGAACATCAATTCCCGCCTCTTTAAAATCCTGAGCAGTAATAACCATCTGTTGCGCTGATTTCACGAGTAAACCTGACAGCCCAATAAAATCAGGTTTTTCCTTACGAATCGCTTCAATCAATTGGGCAGGAGTTACTTTAATGCCCAAATCGACTACCTTATAGCCATTATTACTTAATATAATATCAACAAGGTTTTTCCCAATATCGTGAACATCACCTTTTACTGTAGCAAGTACCATTTTCCCTTTTCCAGCACTCTCTTCATCCTTCTCCATGAATTGCTCTAAATGAGCAACTGCGGCCTTCATCACACCTGCTGATTGTAAAACCTCTGCTACAATGAGTTGATTATCATTAAATAATCGACCTACCTCAGCCATGCCCTCCATTAAAGGACCATTAATTATATCAAGTGGCGCCTCGAAGATTTCTCGTGCAGCGTCTAAATCCTCAATTAGCCCTTCTTTTGTACCTTCTAATATATAGTAAGCTAAACGACCTTCAACCGTTTTTGGAATATCAGCTTCCGTTTTTTCCTTCTTTTTATCTCGATAAAAATCTGTAAACACTGCTAATGTTTCATCATTTGTATTAAAGAGCAGGTCATTTGCGAGTTTGATTTCCTCTTCAGGGATGGATGCATAACGCTCCAATTTCTCTGTATTAACAATGGCATAATCTAAGCCCGCCTGTGTACAATGATAGAGATAAACAGCATTCAGTACTTCACGACCAACAGGTGGTAAGCCAAATGAGATATTACTTACGCCAAGTACAGTCAATGTCTGCGGCAATTTTTCTTTGATGAGACGAATGCCTTCAATCGTTTCTAGCGCTGAACCAATATACTGCTCATCCCCAGTTCCTACAGGGAACATTAATGGGTCGAAAATGATATCCTCTGGTGCAATCCCCCATTTTTCCGTTAAAAGTTGATAGGAGCGCTCGGCAATTTCGAGCTTTCGATGACGGTCAACCGCCATCCCCTTTTCATCTATCGTTCCAACAACTAATGATGCACCATATTTTTTCACGAGTGGTAATACTGCATCAAATCGTTCTTCACCATCCTCTAAATTAATAGAGTTAATGATGGCTTTCCCTTGTGAAAACTTTAATGCTTCCTCAATTACTTTTTCATCAGTTGAGTCAATCACAAGAGGCACCTTAACCTTTTTTACAACCTCCTGCATAAATCCACGCATATCGGCTAATTCATCGCGATCAGGGTTGGCTAAACAAATATCAATAACATGTGCACCATTTTTGACTTGAGCACGTGCAATCTCTGCGGCCTCCTCAAATTTCCCGTCAATGATTAAATTCTTAAATTTACGAGAGCCGATTACATTTGTTCTCTCCCCAATAAATAACGGACGCATAGAATCGTCATACAATAACGGTTCAATTCCTGATACCGCATGACCATGTGTTTTTTCTGGTAATTGACGAGGTTTTTCATCTTTTAAGATCTCACGAATGGCTGCAATATGAGCGGGTGTCGTCCCACAACATCCACCTACAATATTAAGCCAACCCTTTTCTGCAAAGCCTTTTAATTTTTGTGATAGCGATTCTGGTGATTCGTGATAACACCCTTCTTCATCTGGTAAGCCAGCATTTGGGTAACAGCTAATATAGCCTGTTGAAAGCTCTGCTAATGAACGAATGTGATCCGTCATAAACTCAGGTCCCGTCGCACAGTTTAGGCCAACTGATAATGGTTTAATATGCTCGATCGAAATATAAAAGGCATCAATTGTTTGCCCTGCAAGCGTTGTACCCATCGGTTCTATTGTTCCTGAAATCATGACAGGTAGCTCTTTTCCCGTTGATGCAAAAGCGCGCTTTACGCCAAGTGTGCCTGCTTTGACATTGAGCATATCCTGACTTGTTTCTAATAACAAAACGTCGGCTCCTGCCTCAATTAATGCTTTTGCCTGTACATAAAAATTTTCCTCTAGCTCTTCAAATGTAATACCACCTGTTACTGATAACGTTTTTGTTGTTGGCCCCATAGCCCCTGCAACAAAACGTGGCCAATCTGATGTGGAATAACGATCCACTGCTTGGCGAGCAATTTCCACTGCACGCTTATTAATTACTTCTGCTTTTGTGCCAAGATCATATTCATTTAACACAAGAGGCGTCCCACCAAATGTATTTGTACAAATAATATCTGCGCCTGCCTCTAAGTATTTATGGTGAATTTTTTCAATAACATCTGGTCTAGTAAGCACAAGATTTTCATTACAGCCATCAAGTTCCTCGCCACCAAAATCCTCTGCTGATAAATTTTCATTTTGTAGCATTGTTCCCATTGCGCCATCAAGAATTAAAATACGTTTCTCTAGTTGCTCTTCAATCGAGTGCTTAGCCATGTATACTTACTCCTTTTTTCTGTTCATCCAATTGCTCTATATATTTCATCAACTCTAGTGTCACGTCGTAACGTAAAAATGGTGTAATAAGGTAAATCCCATTGAAATATTGCGTAGCCACTTCTACTAATTCTTTGGCAATAGCAATCCCTTCCAAGGTTGCCTTTTCTTTATCTTCTCCACATGCTTTCATTCTTGTTAAGGCATCTTCAGATAATTTGATACCTGGCACTTCATGATGTAAAAATTCAGCACTTTTATAACTCGTAACAGGCATAATACCGATGTAAATTGGAGCTTGTAAATGCTTTGTTGCCTCATAAATCTCTACAATTTTCTCTTTCGTATATACTGGTTGAGAAATGAAGTAGTCTGCCCCATGCTCAATTTTCTTCTCCAAGCGTGTCACAGCACGATCTAACACACGGACGTTTGGATTAAATGCAGCAGCAACTGAAAAATTTGCTTTTTTACGAAGTGGCTTACCTGAGAAAGAGACCCCTTCATTTAATTGCTTAATTAATTGGATTAGCTCCATGGAAGATACATCATAAACACTTGTCGCACCTGGGAAATCTCCTACTTTTGTTGGATCACCCGTAACGGCCAACACATCATGAATACCTAAAGCATTTAACCCCATTAAATGAGATTGTAGACCAATTAAATTACGGTCTCGACATGTAATATGAGTTAGTGGGCGTACACCATGTGAGCTCTTCAACAATGCGCCCATTGCAATATTGCTAATACGTGGAGAGGCCAATGAATTGTCTGCCATCATAACTACATCTGCACCTGCATCATATAATTGCTTTGCTCCTTCAAGGAACCCATCAATCTCTAAATGTCTAGGCGTATCCAACTCTACTATGACAGAGCGTTCACGTTTAACCTTTTCATGAAGAGGCTCATACTTTGTTGGCTCCGCTTCCCGAACAATCTCAATCTTTTTAGGCTTCGCATGCTTCTCCTGAACCGGTGATAACTCTTCTAAATACTTCTTTGCTGCTGCAATATGTTTGGGTGTTGTACCACAGCAGCCCCCTATTAAACGTACACCTTGATCACGCAATTCAACAGCCGCTCGACCAAAATAATCAGCTTCTGATTCATAAACGACACGCCCATCCTCTAAGTCCAGAAGTGATGCATTTGGATAGGCCGACATAAATGCCTTATTAGGAAGTTCTACACCTTCAAATGCCTGAATTGTATGGTGTGGACCTAGTCGACAATTGACACCAACAATATCAGCACCTAGGGCTTCAAGCTCATGGAGAGCATTATTTAAAGACATCCCATTTTGTAGAACACCGGGCTCATGCATAGAAACTTGTGCAATAATCGGCAATTTTGTTTTTTCTCGTAGCATCTTTAAGGTTGCTGTTAATTCTTCAAAATCATAATAAGTTTCAAGTAAAAGGCCATCTGGATTCCCTGCAAGTAAGACGCTTGCTTGTTCTTCAATAGTTGCTAATATTTCATCCAAGGTTGCATCACTTTTACGAATTCCCCGAATACCACCAATTGTTCCTAAAACAAATTGACCGCCATCAGCCGCTGCTCGTTTTGCGATGGTGATAGCAGCTTCATTAAATTGTTGGACACGTGATTCTAATCCATAGCGAGCTAATTTAATGGCATTTGCACCGTACGTATTCGTTTGAATGATGTCAGCACCAGCTGCAATATATTCTCTATGAATCTTTTCAATTAACTCGGGTCTCTGAACATTCATTTCCTCATGGCAATACTCCAATCCATAGCCATATAGCACTGTGCCTATTGCACCGTCTGCCGTCAATACATGCGTTTTTAACCTTTCAAGCAATCCCATAAAATTAGCCTCTCTTCCTATGTCTCTATATAATAAAAAGCCTTCTTTCATAAAAAAAGAAGGCTTTAACGATTCATCATTGTTGTTCCTTCTCATCTTCGACTCAACGGTCTTCTGGATTTAGCACCTGACAATAAAGTTGGTTGCTGAAGCTTCAATGGGCCAGTCCCTCTGCTTCTCTTGATAAGAATTAAGTATGAATTTTTTAAATAATTAAAAGAATCATATCGTTTACTGACGAATGAGTCAAGACTATTTCACATAACAAAGTTTTTTTCCACTTAAAACCTTAGAAATTGGCAAGTTCCTTTGCAAGCTCTTCACCAATTTTTTTCCCGTTTTGAATGCAAGCACCAATACCTACGCCAAAATACGAGCACCCTGCAATCGATAAATTAGGATATTTCTCATGTAATTCTTGTAGTAATCCTTGTAATGCTTCACGATGCGCTAGATCATATTTAGGCATTTGATCAATCCATTTTGTTACATTCACAACGGTTGGCTGCTCCTCTATTCCTAGGCTCTTTCTCACATCTTCTAAAGCAACTGCTGCTAATTCTTCATCCGTCATGGCGCGTAGTTGCTCATAGGCTGGATTGATGCTCTTATAAAAGAGTCGCACAAGTAATTTATTTTCTTTCGATGTATGCTTCCATTTACGACTAGTCCAAGTTGCTGCATTACAAGTTACGTCTGAATTATGGGAAACAATATAGCCCGTTCCATCTGCTGGCAATTTAGCGTCTGGCACATCAAAACCCAAATAGATAGTAATCGCTGACGCTGTCGTAAATTGGTCAAAATAGCGGTTTAAAGATTCATCCTGTAGCAGATTTTGTACAGTATCGTTCGGTAATGCTAAAACGACATAATCTGACTCAATAATTTCACCATTAGCTAAGGAAATTGTGTAGTTCTTATCTTGTTTTTGAACATTTAGTGTAGTAACACCCTTGATAATTTCTACATCGGATAAGGTTTGTTCAAGTCGATCAATTAAAGAAGATAAACCATTTTTAAAGGATATAAATTTTTTGTTCGCTGCTTTAACAAATTGCTCACGATTCGCATCAAAGCCTTTAATAATACTTCCAAAATCATTCTTATAATCAATTAAATACGGTAAAGTAGAGCCAATAGAAAGCTGATGTAAATCTCCAGAATAAACACCTGCAAGCACTGGTGCAATTTGGTTTTTCACCAGTTCCTCTCCTAAATAGTAAGTTAAAAATTCACCGATAGAACTTTCCTTTGTGAAGCCATTGTTTGGCAATGTTAAATCCTTCAACGCTTCTTTTTTTCCCTGCTCGGAAATAAGTGTACTTTCCTCTAAGGATGCTACACTCATCGGTATTCCGAAAGTTGAATCTGCCGGAATAGCATGTAACTCATTATTCGTATAAATATAAGAAATACCTGTTTCGTTGTAAACTAATTCCGCCTCAAAATCAAGCTCCTGCACGAGTTCCATAACGCCTTGATGACGGGCTACAATAGAATCAGCACCCGTTTCCATGATGAAACCTTGTTCATGTGCTGAATATAATTTGCCTCCTAAATATGTATTTTTTTCTATAAGCACTAGACGAACATCTAAATTATGTTCCTTCACTTGACGTTGCAAATAATGCATTGTACATAGTCCTGTAATACCGCCGCCTAAAACAACAACTGTTTTCATCATAACCGCCCCTATTATTCATTCTTTCTACAGTATAATCCTTTTTCATTGAAAATTACGTTAAACCCTTTACAAATTTAGCAAAAATAGAGCTATTTCATCAGTGAAATAGCTCTTACTTTCTGAATCTCTATAAAATTGATCCTCTATAGCGATAACTTCACAACAAACATTTAAATAGGTACTATAGTGTTTATTACGTCTAAAAATATGAAAAATAGAATGTAAATGTTAGTAGTCTATCCTTTTAAATTTTGCGCAAAGCTCGCTAATTTTTCAGCTGAATTTGTTACCTCAGTAAATGAAGTGCCTAATTCACTTAATATGCCTACAATTGCTTGTATTTTTGTTGCCATACACTCATTTTGATCTTTTGCTTCTGTCATGGCTCCCAATATACTCGTAAATTGGCCTTCAGTTTGTAACATATTTTCTTCACCTGCTGCAACTTCATCTTGAATGTTGGTCAAAGAATACTCTAATTTCTCTGTTCGTTCACCTGTCTTTTTCAATAACAAAGCCACCGCTGTAACAGATTCTTTTGTCTGAATTGATAATTTACGTACTTCATCGGCCACTACGCTAAAGCCCTTTCCCGCTTCCCCAGCACGTGCTGCTTCAATTGCAGCATTTAAAGCCAATAGATTCGTTTGATTCGCAATATTGGTCACAACACTCATAATTGTTTCCATTTCCTTAGACATACCTGATAATTGTTCAATATTTTCTTCTATATCATGAAGAGAATGACTAATATTGAGCATATTTTGTGATTGATTTTTTAAACGCTCGCGACCCTCAAGTGCTTGGTTTTCAGCCAGTGTAGACACATCGAGTGATTTTTTTGCCAAATGTTTAATTTCGTCAGATTGCTTACTTAAGCAGCAAAATGAATTATTGGTTTCCTGCGAGATAGCTGCAAGTGCTTCCGAAGAATCTACAATCTGTCGTTCAATCGCTTCTTTTTCATGAACCATTTTTTCTTTCAGTTGTTCCACAGTGTTTTCAAAAGCTTCTAAAACGAGTTGTTGCTCAAAATTACAAATTTTCGATATAGCTCTGATCGTATTAAATTGATCTTGTGGAAATTCTATATTTTTTTCGACTAAATCAATAAATGATATCGATAAATCTTGGAATGCGCAGATATACCACTGTGTTCTAAGCCCAATGTGGACATGCACCTTTGCAATTTTTACACGCCTTTGGTAATACATCTCATCAATGGTTCCGTTAAACATTTCAATAATATGTTGCCGTAATGTTACTTTAAGCTTTTCTACAGAACTATGATGACTGATAATATCTACCAAATGATGCTCTGTTCCAATCATGTTGTAAAAACGGTTTACGATGTGATCTACATTATCCATAACTATTGGCTGGAAAGCTTTTAAATATTGTAAGTCGTTCTTCGTTAAGTTTAGCATTTCAATTTGCTTCGCCATCGATTGACGAGAGGACAAATCCATTTTCACTGTGTATTGCTGTAAATCCAATACCTTCGTCTTTCTTTGTTTTTGAAAAATCACACATCTTCCCTCTTTCATTCCGTTTACTTTCATCAGGCTGAGAAACATCAAATCCCTTTTAACATATTGATGGATACACGAAAAAATACCGATAAAATCTGATTAGTCAGATTTAATGGTTACATTCGATAGCGCAATTCCGTATGACAAACTTCCTCCAAAAGTATGTCGGGTACCCATTTGCTCAATTTATCCTAAGGTCATTTGCTCTCAGCAAACAGATATAGTCCCTACATGACTAACAGTAAATTATTTACGTATGCTTCTTTTCAAAATCACTCATTTACATTAATCATTTTATAAATGACTGTCAATCTTATTAATACCATTATTTTACACAAAATGTATAAAAAGTCCTTGTTGTTAAATAAAGCGTAATAAACTATAAAAAAGCTACCACAATATTATTGGGTAGCTTTTTTAACTATTTTTTTGTTTATTATGCTTACTTGCTTTATATTTATTCTACTTTTTTATCGATCATCTTCAAATTTCACTATACTAATATTTTATATCCTCAATCATGATCTATCTAAATACTCGTAAACAGCAGTCTATTTTAGACCAAAATACCCTCATACCGTAGCAACATAAATAATTCTAAAAACCTATGTTTTTTTAACACTAAATTTACAATCCTTTAAGTTCCTGTAATATTTTAGCCGCTTCTTCGGATCCTGCATCTGCCGCGAGTCCATACCATTTAATAGCTTCTTTCAGATTTCTATCTAACCCTGTATCTTTATTAAAAATATGCCCCAACTGTAGCTTGGCTTCTACATCTCCTTGAAGTGCAGCCTGCTTAAACCAATGAATACCTTTTTCGAGATTGCGTATTCCGGCCAGACCATTACTCCATATATAACCTAAATCATAAAAGGCGTCTACATGATATTGCTCCGCAGCTCTTTCATACCAAAACAGACCACGATTGACATCTTTCGCTAGGCCTAAGCGCCCCTCTAAATAAATTCCACCAAGTCGATATTGTGCTTCCACATACCCTGCCTCAGCTGATTTTTTATAGGCGTTAAAAGCTTCTTTCTCATCTACCTCAACGCCTAACCCCTGCTCATAAATTATTCCTAACGTAAACATTGCCTCTGCCACATTCTTTTGTGCAGCATAATCAAACCATTTTTTTGCTAATGTATAATTCGTTGCTACGCCCTCGCCATTAAAGTACATATCTGCTAAATTATTGGCAGCATCCGCATGTCCCTGCAAAGCTGCTTTTTCATAGTATGAAAAGGCAAGGGAATAATTTTCCTCCATACCTATGCCCCCAAAGCAAAAATTCCCAAGCATATATTGAGCATCTGCATTTCCCTGGGCAGCGGCTAGCTCAAACCATTTCAATGATTTTTCAGGTTGAAAATGTTTACCCTCTCTAGAATTATAGTATTCACCCAGTTGATATTGGGCATCCCCATCCTGCTCTTCAACCGCTTCTTTATACAAATCAATAATGAGCTCATGATCTAAGTCCTCTTCATCTAGAGCAGCAACTTGTTCATCTTGATGGCGAAAATACCACTCTACAATATCAAGCACATCATCTACTACTTCTATACTGTTTTTTAACTTTTCTAGCGAAGAAATTTGCCAAATGAGTATATAGATAGGCTGTGGAATGGCATCGCGCAAGACATCATCATATTCTGCCAACAGCGTTAATACATTCTCCTGTATCGATTGAGATTGCACTGTATGGACAATCTGTAAATGACGTTGTTGCTGTTCTTTTAATAACCCTCGTACTACTTGATACAGTATTTTCTGCAAGGCTGTTAGGTTAACTTCAGCGAATGTAAGTAATTTTATATTTTGAGCAAACCACTGATCTTGAGTTTGTGTAAGATTTTGTAGGGAAATTATTCGTTCTTTATTTCGCTTGGCTAAAATTTGCTCGTACATTATTTTCCTCCCTTGCACACTATGTAAAAAAACTGCCTTACCACTATTATATGGAAGACAGTTGAAGTTTGGTTACACATATGCTCTCAATAGTAAGCCTACGAATAGCGTAATAATTAAAAATACTGTGACATGGGTCCATTTATACATGGCTAATAAACCTATAAATTCTCGTGTGAATGCATTAGGAACATAGTAAAAAGCAGTTTTTGAGCCAATCCCCTCGGCATCTAATGCTGCTTTCCTAGCATAAATACTTGCGCGAAACACATGGAAATTATTCGTAACAAAAATGGAACGATAGTTCTCTCCATGAGAATGGTGGTCCATTATTTGCTTTGAAAAGATCATATTTTGTTCTGTATTGGCTGAACAATCCTCCATAATTATCTTGTCAGTCGGAATATGATGTACTTCTATTAGGTATTGTTTCATTGCATATGCTTCTGATACCTTTTCATCATTTCCTTGACCACCAGAGACAATGATATAAGGCTTCATCTCATACTTTATATATTGCTTTACTGCTTCGTCTAAACGGCTTGCTAAAAGTGGAGGTACTCTATCGCCAATTAATCCTGAACCTAATGCAATAATGTAATTTGGTTTATAACGTATTGGTGTAAGAAGATACAATATTGAATAAGCAAGGACACTAGTGTATAAGAACATTGTATAACCAAAAATCAAAAACGCATAGAAGAAAAGAATATGCCAAAATACATTTTCAATTTCAATAAAAATGACGAATACATACCATAACATCATAATAACAAAACTTAGCCCTAATATGGCTAACATTAAGTTACGGAATTTGCGTCCTTCCCTTTCCAATAATACTTTACTATTGAAAAACATGGCTATTGATAAAATAAACATAATACTTGGAAAGCTTCCTAATATAATGAATATCCCCATTTCAGAAATAATCCCCTGATCATTTGGTAGCAATAAAGGATAATGAATAATAAACGCTCTGACAATATATATCCCTATCACGCCAAGGGCTACAACGTTGAGAAAGCGCCTTTTTTCTGTTAGGTACAAAATGATAAAAATGGTAAGGAAGATTGATAAAGTTAGTAGCATTTTTTCACTCCTTCCTATTGCATAATTTCTACAATCATTACATCTGCCACTATTTGTCCATATTTTTTGATATAGCTTAATTTTTGAAAGCGTTTGTTTTATTTTTTAATATAGTTCATGTAATATTACTATATAAGAACTAGTTTATGATTAAATTAAAAATTATATTGGAGGAATGTATGTAATGAAAAAAATTCTTGCCGCTCTTTTTGCAGCGACACTGATATTTTCGACTGTTGGTGCAACATTATTTATTTCTGATACACCAACGGCAGAAGCTAAATCCTATAAATCGGGTAAAAAGGGCTTCTCTAACAATAATAATAGCTCGAATATCCAAAAGTCGGATACTACTAAAGATCAAAACAATGCAACAACAAATAAAAACAACTCAACATCTACTAATAAAGCAGATACTACTAAAAAAGGTGGTTTTTTCTCAGGTGGTCTGATGAAAGGATTAATGCTTGGCGGACTTGCTGGATTATTATTCGGTAGTCTATTTAGTGGTATGGGTATACTGGGGAATATTTTAGGTTTACTTATTAATGTGGCAGCAATTGTTGTTATTGTGATGCTTGTTGTGAAGATAATAAATATGTTTAAAGATAAAAAGCGCAAAGAGGAAGCACAATGGCACAAATAATCAACGAACAAGATATTATTAATGCTATTTGTTTATCTCAAGCCTACTATCAAAACATTCGCCCTGAGGATGTTCTTGTTGAATTAACTTACGAGGATGATGCAGGTTTTGGTGCAGAGGTCGAAGTCAACGGTCAAATCGAGGTGCTTAATACAGCAGCCATGATTGGTGCCTTACGTGTTTGGATCAAGGATGTTCTACACGGTGATCCATTCTCGACAGGGATTGAATTAGTTTTAGATGACGAAGAAGGCATTATTGCCAAACTATCATAAAAAAATAGCAGTACAATGAATCGTCCAAAAAATTCATTGTACTGCTATTTTACTTTTTCAAACGTTTTTTAACCTCTTCTTTTTCTTCTTCATTCAGAGAAAAATCTACGATAGAGCGTCCCAGCATTAATAACATGATAAACATTACTCCTGTACCAACAATTAAATAAATCATTGTAAATACTTTAGAATAAGCCGTTGTTGGATATAGTCCTGTTTCGACTCCAGTTGGAATTAAGCTCACTACAGCAAAATACATGGCATCCAACCAGTACCATCCTTCTGTCCCCTTGTAGAATAGAGTTCCTGATAGAATGATTAAAAATAGTGTAGTAAATAATGATAGGAACTGTGGACGTTTAAAGGACCTCCACAGTCCTTTTCCTAATCTTTTAGCAGATAATATAAATGACAGCATCCCATTCTCCTTTATTTAGATAGACTATACTTCGTTTTTTACGAAAACATCAAAAGGTAGAGGAGACAATCCCCCTACCTTTTAATGATTATTGAATGAGTAGCTGACTAAGATTGGTAAATATTTTAGCTGCTTGACCTCTTGTTGTGACAGCCTCAGGTGAAAATTTCCCTCCATCCCCTGTCACGATTCCTAATTCATACAGCATTGTGATTGCACGTTTGGTTTCTGCATTATATGAAGCGACATCTACAAATGGCACATTGCCTTTTGCAATATACGGCTGATTAGATTGCTGTTCATAAGCGCGATGAATCATTAAAGCTAATTGAGCGCGTGTCACAGGGTGTCCAGGCTTAAATTTCCCATCTGTTCCTTTAATAAGACCATGTACATATGCTGCCGCAATTTCTGCCTGTGTTGCTGCATCATAATTTTCGATATCAGTAAATGGTGCTTTTTCTTCTGTAGTTAAGCCAAGGCTTCTTACAAGAATAGCTGCAGCTTGGGCACGTGTTACACTACTCTCAGGTCTAAATGTCCCATCAGTATAGCCGTTCATTATACCTATATTTGCAGCTGTTTGAATATAATCTTTTGCCCAATGATTCTGTGTATCTGTAAAGCTAACTGTTCCTTTCGTAGTGAAAGTTACTGTAGGATTTTGAACACTTTCATTACCAGCAGCATCAATTGCTTTGATAGATACATTGTAGGTTGTATTTTCTATTAAATCTTTGAGCGTAATTGTAGTAGTGTCAGCATTTAATGTTGAAGTTAATTTTCCATTCACATAGACAAGGTAATTTGCTACGCCTACATTATCTGTCGCTTCTTGCCAGCTAACCTTAACAGTTGTACGATCTTTTACCTCTACTCCAATAGCCTGCGTGACATCCCATAAAGAGCTTGTTTTAATGATTGGTAAAAATGCTTCATTTGCTACTGCTAAATAACCAGCTTCACTTAAATGAATATTTTCAGGGTTTGGTAGATAGTTGGCAACATCCTTTGCAACAACATCATATGTAGGAACAAAAATAGCGCCCGCTTTTTCAGTAGTTGTTTTAATTGTTGCATTCAATGTAGCTAATAACAAATTAAATTGTTTTTGTAAGTTCTCACTATAGTATGGGAAGGAATTATAATAGCCCATTACATATACTTCAGCTTGTGGATTAATCTTTTTGATTTCAGATAGAATAGTAGCAATGTTCGATACAGCTTCTTTAGTAGCTTTTATGATAGCCACAGTGTCAATTCCCGTTGCTTGAGATTCTTTTAATATTGGCAATAGATCATTTGCCCCAGCTGTTAATGTGATGATTTCAGCTTCTTTAATAGAAGCCCGTAACTTTGCCTGTTCGTCTGTATAGCCAAAACCAGTCACTGTTTTTGCAACATCATTTTGTAGATCAGCTAAAACATTTTTAGTTGTGTAGCCTGACATAGCAAAGCCCTTATTAAAGGAAGTAAGGAAGCCGTCTTGCTGTAATGCCTGTGCAATAAAATCGGTATAGCCTAATCCAATTACACCTACTTCATTCATTCCATGTGCTAATGAATCACCAAGTGCCACATAATCGGTTTGTACAACCCAACTTGGTGCTATATGGTCACCCTGTCCTTCTTCTGCACTAGCTGCTACAGGTATAGCTAATTGCAAAGCCAATACACTTGAAGCTAAAAAACGAAATTTCTTTGATAATCGCATTTACTCTCTCCTCTACTTATAAAATAGTCGTTATTTTCACTATTTTACTAGAGGAACGATAAAAATAGGTTAAATTACAACAATCTTTTTGAAACATTTCATTTTTTATCTAATCAACCTGTATCTTTCCATAAATCCCACCACCACCAACTTCAATGGCTAATTGACCCGTTCTCGCTAAATCGATTAAATGGGCTAGTTTATGTGGCACAATTTGTTCAAGCTGGTCGATTGTTACACGATGCAAAATATTCATTTCTGTACCAAATGCTTCGATTAAACGTTCCATCATTTTAGGACCAATACCTGGAATGAAATCAAGTGGTATTTGATGAATATAAGGTGGTCTATTTCGTTTATCGGGAAAGTCTTCAGATAGCTCCTGTATACGGGTAGCTACTCCCTTTATAATTTGAGTACTCCCACATTCTGTACAAATGGTAGCCTCTTTACTTAGCTGTTGACTACATTTTGCACAAACTGTTTGATGATATTTGCCAAGCAAAGGGTTTAGGCCATAATTGGCTATTACCGCTCGTCCCTCTTGCTCATGCAGGGCCATTTTTAATTCTGTAAAATTCGCTTCTGCTAATCGTAACTTTTGATACTCTCGTGCTAATTTCCCAAGCGAATGTGCATCAGAATTGCTAACGAATGTATATGCTTGTAATTCTTTAATATGACTTACCATATTTGTATCAGAGCTTAAACCTAATTCAATACCATCAATAAGCTGCGGATCAAAGACTTCAGTTAAACTTCGACGAACCCCTTTGCCAAACAAGCTTTTAAATGGTGTAAATACATGTGCAGGAATAAAAATACCTCCCAATTCATGTACCTTTTGCTGCAAGGTCTGACCATCACAATAAATACGCTGTGAACTTAAATGGATATTCTTCATATGTTGTGACATCCATTCTGAGAACAGCTTCATGAGCTCTAGTGTAGGAAAGTAAGCAAGCACATGAATAGGACCCTGACAATGTTGATCATAAATTTCGATCTCTGATCCGGGAATTAAAGTTGTTTCCTGAAATCGCAGACCACCTTCTTTAAGTTCTTGTAGTTCTCCGTGTTCAATCATCCTCACCATTTCTTCGATTACTTCAGGTGAGTGACAGTCAATGATCCCAATGATGTCTAATCCCTTTCTTGCACTAGCCGTCTCTAAAATTCGTGCTAATGTTAACGTTTTACTGCCAGTAATTTTCACTGCCCTTCCACTAGAAGTACGTCCAATATGAATATGTAAATCAGCATAGAATTCATTCAATTCAAACACTCCTTTAAATACATTCTATAAAACGAAAATACCTTACATTACTGCAAGGCATTTCTCACTTCATTATGATGGATGATTTGTAGTAGTGCTATTATTTGACTCAAAAGCGCCGGAACCGTGTGATGGTGTGGAGGAAGCATCATAGGCAACTAATGTTACACCAATCTTTTCTTCAAGCTCATTAATTTTTTCTAGTTGCTGCGGGTCTAATTGTGCAAACTTAATTTCTTTCATGGTCATCAATCCTTTCAATTATACAATTCCCCGAAATATAGAAAATATACTCCTTCGCATAATTGTGGAATTACAAACGAACATTGGATAATAAAAATGACTGATAATCAGTCATTTTTATTGACATTATTTTTCTTATTCTATAACATAATAATTAAGTAAGGCAAAAGTGAGGGATTGCATGTCAAAAGAAGAAAAAATTATTCAAGCTGCCATTGAGGTTTTTCGAGAAAAAGGTATAGAAAAAACAAAAGTTTCAGATATCGTTAAAGCTGCTGGGATCGCTCAAGGAACATTTTATCTTTATTTCCCATCACGCCTTTCTGTTATGCCTGCTATTGCAAAAAATATGGTAGAAAGAATTATTGCTACCTTAGATGAAGGTATTTCAAGTCATAAGCCCTTTGAACAGCAACTTGAAGAGGTTGTGGAAATGGTTTTCTTAATCACGAAAGATTATGGAGATATCGTTGCACTTATTTATGCAGGTATTGCGCAAACTGAGCATTTAAAAGAATGGGAAAATATATATGCACCCTATTATGACTGGATGAGTCATTTCTTATTATCTGGCCAGCAACAGGGAATGATACGTGATTCAATTGACCCAACACGTTCTGCTAAACTGATGATTGGTCTAATTGAATCTGCTGCTGAACAAATTTATTTATTTGATGATAGCAAGGACGAAACAATGAAATTGCTCAAGCTTGAGCTTATAGACTTCCTATCTCACGCACTTGGCCTACGTCACCCATAAAAGTGACGTTCTCTTTTACCTCGAAAATGACTGAATGTCAGTCATTGTATTACCTAATAGAAAGGATTTTATTGATGAAAAAAGAATGGATGTACGTCGTTTTAACAAGTTTATTTGAATTGCTTTGGGTATTTGGCTTTAACGTAGCAAGCTCATGGTGGCATTGGATAATTATTGTGACAATCATTGCTATAGATTTTCATTTCTTATCGAAGGCTTGTGAGAGCTTACCTACTGGTACAGTCTACGCTATTTTCGCTGGAGCAGGTGCAATCGGTACCACATTAATGGATATTTTCATTTTCGAAGGAGAATTTAATGCCATTAAAGGACTGTTCATGATTATTTTATTATTAGGTGTGATTGGTCTAAAATTAGCGGATAATTCCTCTAAAGAGCAGATGCAAACGAAAGGAGAGAATGTATAATGGGTTGGATACTTATTATCTTAGCTGCATTGTCTGAAATTATAGGTGTGGTTGGCTTACGCTTCTATAGTCAGCATAAAACATTACGAAACTTAATGTTATATATTGGTGGTTTTGGTGTGTCTTTTGCCCTTTTATATGCATCCTTCAACTATTTGCAGTTAAGTATTGCCTATGTTGTTTGGGTAGGAATTGGTACTGTTGGAGCTGTACTCGTAAATATCATTTTCTTTGGCGAATCCAAAAATCTATCACGTATTATCAGTATCATAGCAATTATCGTAGGTGTAGCAGGCTTAAAAGCAGTATCTTAATGGCTTTACAATATAGGACGCCACTCTTAAATCGGAGGCGTCCTGTATTCATCTTATTTAAAATGGCATGACGAAGAATGGGAGTAATTAAGATAAAAATTCATAAATACCATCCGCGATAAATTCTGCAGGTCCACGCATCCAGATATGATCATTGTCAGCCCATCGTATGACTAAGTCACCGCCACTAAGTTGGACTACTATCTCTTCTCCCTTCTGACAAAAACCATTTAATATAGCAGCCACTACCGCTGCACAAGCACCTGTCCCACATGCCTCTGTTATACCCGAACCTCGTTCCCAAACGCAGCATTTTAATGCCTTCTCATGAACAACCTCTACAAACTCAACATTGCAGCGATAAGGAAATCTCATATCGTTTGCTATAATACCGCCTAATGTTCTTAATGGTGCTTGCTCGATCGCATTCACAAAAACTACGGTATTGGGATTGCCCAAAAACAAAGCTGTTACTAAAAGAGTTTGTTGGGGTAAAGGAAATATTTCATTGATGACAAGCTCATTTGGGTTTCCTAACATCGGAATGTCTTTGCGCAATAAGAGAGGCTTGCCCATATCGACAATCACTTCTATTACACGATTGTCTTGCACCACTACCTGTACCAGCATAATCCCGGATTTCGTTTCAATCGTAATTAGCTCTTGTCGTACAATATGACGTTCAAAAATATACTTAGCAACACAGCGAAGACCGTTACCACAATTTGTCCCCTCAGATCCATCTTTATTAAATACACGCATACCACAGTCAGCAATTTTAGAGGGTTGGATAATAATCAATCCATCTGAGCCAATACCAGTATGGACATTGGCCATTTTTTGAGCCAATTCACAAAAGATATCTTCCTTGTAATCATGTTGGAAAAGATCAAGATAGATATAGCTGTTGCCAATACCATGCATTTTCGTAAAGGCTATTTGCATACAGTCACTCCTTAAAGGTTGTTTTATGTATCTAATAGAAGATGACACTTTTCTATATTTGGCTAAACCCCTTCGTGAACTGTTCAGGAACATATGTAAGATACGGCTTCCCTGTCATTGGATGTATTTGAATATCCGCAAAAACACCAAATACATCTTGCAGCACTGTTGGCGTAAGTACTTCCTCTGGTGTACCATGACAAACTATTCGCCCTTGCTGTAAAACGTAAATTTGATCGCAATACATAGCAGCAATATTCAAATCATGTAAAGCTGCTACTACGGTTAAATGCAAAGTCTGAATTAAATCCATAAGTTGAAGTTGATGTTGAATATCTAAATGATTCGTCGGCTCATCTAATATTAATATCTGTGCTTGTTGAGCGAGTGCCCTTGCAACCATGACACGTTTTTTCTCGCCACCAGAAAGCGAACTAAAGCTTCGTTTCTCTAAATGCGATATGCCCGTTTGCCTAAGAGCCTCTTTAACAATTTGAAAATCTTTCTCTTGATCAAGCTCTAACAGCTTTTTATGTGGGGTTCTTCCCATACTGACTAAATCATGCACAGTGAAATCAAATAATACGGGTGTCTCTTGGCTTACAACAGCCAAATTTTTCGCAATTGCTTTGCTTGATTGCTTTAATATATCTTGCTCATTTAATACTACCGAGCCACTTTCAGGTTTTAGGAGACGATACATATTTTTTAACAATGTTGATTTTCCGCTCCCATTAGGACCAATTAATCCAACAAATTGCTTTTCTTTTATTTGAATACTTACATCATGCAGTATACGCTGATCGTAAATGGAGAATGATACTTTTTTCGCTTCTAATGTCATGGAAGTTAATCTCCTTCACCGAAAGAATAATTGTTACGACGGAGAAGCCAAATGAAAAATGGTCCTCCACAAAAAGCTGTAATAATACCAATTGGCATTTCCTGAGGAGCAATAATAATTCGAGCAAAGGCATCTGCCCACACTAAGAATATTCCACCTATTAAAGCACTGATAGGTATTACGTATTTATAGTTTGAGCCCACAATTAAACGCACAATATGGGGAATAATCAATCCCACAAATCCTATAGAACCACTAACTGCGACAAGCACACCTGTTAATAGAGATACTAGTAGTATTAACTGAATACGGAATTGCTGAAGATTAACGCCTAATGTCACTGCCGCCTCTTCTCCTAGTAATAATAAATTTAAATTGCGATAGTGTAGCCACAGTAGCCCAAATACAATAAAGAATACGAAAGCTGGAATCACAATATTATTCCATTTGGCTCCAGCTAAACTACCTAGCATCCAAAACATAACAGCCTTTAAGGCCCCTTCTTGCTTTGACATCATTAAAATAAAGTTAGAGATAGCCGTTAAGATAAAGGACACAGCCATGCCTGCCAATAGCAAGCGGAAAATAGAGACACGTCCCCCAACACGTGATAAGAAAAAGACAAGTGCAATGGCAAGTAATGAACCAAGGAATGCGGATACTGAAAGAGCGTAAATACCTAAAAATGAAAAGGCTCCTAAAATAATCACAGAAGTAGCTCCGACAGCTGCCCCTGAAGAAATCCCTAGAATATACGGGTCTGCAATAGAATTACGTACTAGTGCCTGAATGGCTGCCCCTGCAATAGCTAACCCCGCTCCTACTATCGCAGCTAGCAAAACACGAGGTGCTCTTATTTGCCAGATGATGATTTCCTGAGAGCGACTCCAATCTTGCTCGATCGAATTTTGTATAAAAGGAATTTTAGAAAGAATGACTTTCCATACATATAACGGTGTAACTGAAACTGAGCCAACCATTACAGCAAAGGTCATTGAAACAATTAATACCATGAAAAGTACGAAGGAAAATAACATAAATTTTTTATTCATCTGTTTTAAACTCCTACTGAATATTGATGAATGAAGCAATAAAAAAAGGTATCCCATGCGAAAATGCGCATAGAAATACCCAAGATTAAACAAAGTCAGAAAAATATCCAGCTATTGTCCGTAATTGCTTGCATCCTCGTGGGCATTACAGGTATTACTAAATGGCAGGTCTCCTGGCTTCGATTCACTATCCTATAATTGCCTTCCCATTCTTAAACAGTGGCAAATCATATTATAGGATTCATCGTTACAGTTGCGGGACAGCGTCGGACTTCCACCGACTTCCCTTTTAAGTGACATTCAAAATGTCACACCAATAGTATTTGAAGTTATAAAATTGTGACGATTCTATCATACATTTTTATAGATAGATAGTCTACTTCAATTTAATTCAGTAATTGCGTTAACTTATACAAATAATAAAGTTGACACAAATGTATTCGTTTTTTACACTAGCAGTAATAACTTATAAAACGAGGTGAAATCATGGCAACTGTTACACAACATAGTCACCATAAGTTAAGAACTGTTGACATTACCTACATTGGATTATTTACAACGCTAATGATGGTGGGTGCTAATATCACTTCCTTTGCACCTTTTATGGTAGTAGGTGGTGTACCCATTACGCTTCAAACCTTCTTTGCAATTTTAGCAGGGCTTATTCTTGGTAGTAGAAAAGGTGCGCTCGCCTGCACAATTTATATGTGCGTAGGATTGGCAGGAGCTCCTGTCTTTGCTCGTTTCGGGGGTGGAATTGGCCAAATTTTAAGCCCTACCTTTGGGTTTATTATTACTTTTATATTTGCGGCATTTGTTGCGGGGTTAATCGTAGAACGAAGCGGAACAAAGAAAAGTTTTATCGTAGCTGCTTTGGTAGCAACGGCTATAAATTATTTGATAGGAACAAATTGGATGTTTTTTGCCTATAAGCTATGGGCAAGTGCGCCAGAGAATTTTTCATATAAGCTCGCTTGGCTTTGGATGATTCCTCCACTACCAAAAGATATTATTTTAGCTATTTTTGCTGGTATCTTCGCCCATAGATTACAAAAAACATTGAAGATCATGCCCATTCAATAGCATATCTCCCCGCCAGACTAGAGAAATGTTTTTCATAGGTTATATCCATCGTTTCTGCATATTTATTTGCTACATTAGGAGCACATAGTGAGGAGGATATCATATGAAATTCAATAAAAGATGGTCAGTCGGACTATTATCAGTAGTCGCTCTAATTAGTTTATCGGCTTGTACAGAGGATCAAACAAAACCTGCGTCCACTTCTAATGAAGCTGCTGAAGAAATGGATCATTCTACAATGAACCATTCAAGTTCTGGCGAAGTACCAGTAACGTTAAAAAAAGCTGAAAATCCGAAATTTCCTATAGGAAGCACAGCCATTATTACAGATGGACATATGGAAGGTATGAAAGGGGCCGAAGCAACAATAGTAGGTGCCTATACTACAACTGCCTATGTTATTTCCTATGAGCCTACATCTGGTGGAAAGCGAATAGAAAAGCATAAGTGGGTAATTCATGAAGAATTAATTGACCCACAAGAAGCACCACTGGCTCCTGGAACAGAAGTAAAAACGGACGCAACACATATGGAAGGTATGGAAAATGCGACTGTCCTTATTGACGAGGCTGTGCAAACAACTGTATATATGGTTGATTATACTTCCACTACAAGTGGTGAAGCTGTAACAAATCATAAATGGGTAACAGAAGAAGAGCTTAGTCCAAAATAATAGAAAATAACCTCTACCTTCAATTCTGGTAGAGGTTATTTTCTAGCTTTTATGTTCCATTTGCTTTCTCTTTGCAGACTTATGCCATTTATAGCCGATGCCCCAAACGGTTTGCAAGTAATCATCCGCCGGAAAACCACTTTTTCTTAATTTTTCTCGTAAATTACGTACATGTGAATCAATGGTACGATCTTCAATCGTTACATCATATCCCCAAACGGCATGTATAAGGTGTTCTCTAGAAAATGCTCTATTTTGATAATCTAAAAATAGGGCGAGCATGGCAAATTCCTTTGGTGTTAATGGAATTGCCTTATGTTGAAAATATACTTCAAAGGACTCTCTATCTAAACAAAGCCCTTCAAAGTTAATCACTTTTTCTTCAGATATCGTTCTTCTTAATACAGCATGTATGCGTGCTAACAATTCTTCCTCATCAAAAGGCTTTAAAACGTAGTCATCAGCACCAAGATTTAAACCTTTTACAATATCAGCGTGTTCTCCTTTTGCAGTAAGCATAATGATAGGAACATCCCAAAACTTCCTAATTTCCTGGCAAACCTGCCACCCATCCATCTCTGGCATCATAATATCCAAAAGAACTAAATCCACATGCTCTTCTTCTAAAAAATGCAATGCCTCTTGTATAGAAGACATTGCTCTACAATTAAATAGTGGTTCCAAATAAAGGGTTAATAAATCTAACATTCTTGGTTCATCATCAATGCATAAAATCGTTTTCATTCATTTCTACTCCTTTAAATGATAATTCAAAAGTAGTCCCTTTATTTATTTCACTTCTAACCTTTATTTCTCCCCCATGTGCTTGTACTAGCTCCTTGACAATAGCAAGCCCAAGTCCAGATCCACCTAAAGCACGACTACGTGATTTTTCCACTCGATAAAACCGATCAAAAATATACGGTAAATCCTTCTTTGGAATTCCTTTCCCTGTGTCTTCAACGATGATGCTTAAAATTCCACTGTCTTGTTTTACAGTGACTGTAGTCATATCTCCTGGTGCACAATAGATTAATGCATTATTTAATAGATTAATCAGAATTTGCTCAAGTCTTGCTTCATCTGCACATAGTGTTAAGCCATTATCACAACGTACAACTAAATAGATACCTTTATCTTGAAAAGCGGGACTTAATTTTTCTTCAATGCTTGTAAAAAACGGCTCTAAATGTAAGCAATGTTTTTCAATTACAAATGAGTTTTCATCCATTTTCGCTAAATCAAATAAATCTTTGATTAATCTAGAAAGTCTATTTGTTTCTTCTATTATAATAGCTAAATACTTTTGACGATCTTGCTCTGTTAAATCCCGTTTAGCAAGAATGTCTGTATAGCCTTTAATAAAAGTTAGCGGTGTACGAAGCTCATGTGCAATACTCGATAAAAACTCCTTACGCTCTTGCCTTAGATGATTTAAATCATTGGATAAAAGCTGGATAGCATTTGATAAATCCCCAAGCTCATCTTTTCCATTCGTAGAAAGAGCAACTGTAAAATCACCCTTACTCATTTTCAATGTAGCCTCTTTCATTTGAATAAGTGGCTTAGCCAGCTTACGAGATAGAACAACAATGACTGCAATACTGACTAGACCAGATACAATACCCACGATGAGAAAATGCTTATTCAGCCGTTTCATTAATGCATGGATGGAATCGGTATTTTGAAACATAAATACATAGCCAATCGTTCCTTGCTGATTTTGAATAGGGCTTATAGTCGCAATTGCTTTAACTTCTTGCCAATTGTCTTGTAAAACCCTTCCTTCATAAGGTATTTCCCCCTCTATTTCACGAATCAGATCACTGATTTCTTGATGTGGCTGTGAGGATGCAAGGATTGTCCCGAAATGGTCAGTCACCACGACATCTGTACTTGCTTCTGATTCCATAAGAACGACATGTGCTAGTGTTTCATTATTGAAGTTCTGTTCTAATATAGTACGATGTGAATTTCCTCTCGCTTGTAAACGCTCTAGTTCCTCTTCCACTCTAGAATTCGTCAAGGAAACATGCAAAAAAAACATCATAAAGGTTTCAATACAAAACAATGTGATGAAGAAGATAATGCCCAGCTTTAATGATAATTTTCTCATCCGTAACCACCATTTTAGAATTTCTTAAAAGTATATCTTGAAAGTGTGAAGATTTCATGCAGAAGTAGCATCTTTCCAAACAAAAAATGCCCATAAGTATATTGTATACCTATGGGTCATAGTATTGAACATTCATTAGAATTTGTATGAAAAAGGCTTGCCGCTTCACAAGAATTACCATCTTAGCAAAGATTTTATGGGTAACTAATCACTTCTCCAAGTGCCTATCCTTTCTCTAATGGGCTATTTTATCCGTTACTGCTAATATGAAAAATAATCTCTTGATGTATGGTTGATGGGAGAGGAGCTAGCGTCACAGAGTAGACCCTAGAGCGAACGGAATTGAGGGAAGCGGCATCGGACGCTAGCGGAACCGAAATCAACCATTCGCCTTAACAAAAGAGCTTTTTTTGCTAGTGACATCCTCTTTTTTTCAACAATATAACCCATAAGTATATTGTATACTTATGGGTTATATTTTAATTAAACGTATTTTTTTGCCCAACTTAAGAAATTATCAATAACTACGTCAAGGAATTTCACTGTACCTTCATCAGTTAAATTGCCTTCTTCATCAAATTTAGTGTGAACAGCACCAATATAAACGTCATTACCGCTAAGTAATGGTGAGTTAATGCCTGGAGAGAATAAAATATCACGTAAATGTAATTGTGCTTTTACAGTACCTAAGTTCCCCATTGATGCACCCATAATGATAGATGGTTTGCCAATCATTACTTTATCTACACGAGATAGCCAATCAATAGCATTTACCATAACCCCAGGAACTGTACCATTATATTCAGGTGTAACCCAAAGTACAGCGTCTGCAGCTTTTACTTTTGCTTTAAAATCAAGAACTGCTTGTGGAGCCTCATTTTCAATATCTTGATTATACATTGGTAGGTCCTTTAAGCTTAATACTTCAAGATCTAACTTTTCTGTATAACGTTTTTGAATAAATTGAGCTAATTGCATATTATAAGATTCTTTACGGATACTACCTACGATTGCTACTACTTTCATGATGTTTCCTCCTAAATGTACATTATTCATAGTATTTGTATAGCTATTGTATTTTATACCATTTCAATAATAAATGGCAAATTCTTCAACTGGCTTGCGATACCCACGTAATCGACGACTGCTTTCTTTTTCTTTCCCAATAGTAATCATTAAGGCTATTTCATGTGTTTCTGGCACATTGAAAAGCTCACGCATTTTCTGATTATCAAAGCCAATCATTGGGCAAGTGTCCCAACCACGATTTTTCGCAGCTAGCATGAATAACATTGCAGACAGAGAAGCATTACGAATGGCTTCATCTTTCATGAATCCTTCACCGCGATCCTCATAAAATCTTGTATTCTCTGCTACAATATCCTCTAGTTCACCCGCTGTAATTATGCCTAAATCCACCATGCCCTGACTTAACTCAGCAGTATTTTTATATGCTTCCTTGTCACCTAGTACAAGAATTACACCTGAAGCTGAATGTACTTTATATTGACCATATGCTGCCTCTCTCACCTTTTCTTTCATATCCTCATCCAGCACAACAATATAATTAGCATGCTGTAAGTTAAATGCTGAAGGGGCAAGCTTAACATCCTCCAAAATAGGGCGTATATCTTCTTCAGTCATTTTAACGTCCTTGATAAAATTATTAGCAGAGCGACGCTTATCAATCAGCTTGGAAAATTCCATTTTTTTATCCCCCAATACAGTTATGTATACATCCAGTGGGGCTTTGCTTTCCCAACTGGATGAAATTGTGTTACTCATATTCTTTATCGAACATAATGGAACTTCTTACAGTGTCAATCGGACGAACAAGACTTTCAATCTGTTCACGTTTTGGTTCTAAAAATGGTGGTAATGACAGTTTTTCTCCTAATGTTTCATATGGTTCATCGCCCATAAATCCTGGACCATCTGTAGCCAATTCAAATAAAATCTGCGGAGCTACTCGTGCATACAATGATTCAAAGAAATGACGATTTACATAGCCAGAAGTGTGGAAACCAAAACTTTCGAAACGTGCAGTCCATTCATCTAATACCGAACGATCCTCTACACGAAAGGCAGCATGGTGAACAGTACCAAAACCTTGACGAGCAACGGGTAACACTGTGTTGTGCTCGACAATAATCTGGGCGCCATTTCCTCCCTCGCCTACTTCAAATAAATGGAAGTCCCCTTCATCTGCAATCTCTGTAAAAAGCATTACCTTTTCTAAAACATCCTTAAAGTATTTAAAATTAGCGACACGGACAAAAACTGGTCCTAAACCTGTAATGGCATACTCAAGTGGGATGGGGCCATTCTGCCAAGGCGTACCTGCCGCCACACCTGTATTGTGCTCATCAGAAATTAACTGATAGTGCTGATCATCAAAATCTACGAAAGATAGTGTTTTCTTACCAAACTGTTCTTTCATACCTGTATGCTTCACATTTAAACGGTCAAAGCGCTTTATCCAATAATCTAAAGCAGCATCCGTTGGTACACGGAAAGAAGTCTTTGAAATTTCATTTGTACCATGTACACCTTTTGGGATATTAGGGAAATCAAAGAACGTCATATCTGTACCCGCACTACCCTTATCATCTGCAAAGAATAAATGGTATGTTTGAATGTCATCCTGATTCACTGTTTTCTTTATTAAGCGCATTCCTAAAACATAGGTAAAGAATTTATAATTTTCTTCAGCACTACTTGTGATAGCCGTTACATGGTGTACACCTTTTAAATGATTCATAGTATGCTCCTCCTATATATCTCGATATCGAGATATATATTTAAATTTTTTTATTGGTTAGTGGCGTTCTTGCCAACTTTTTTAAGTGATAAAATCATGTTGTCCAGCTCCTGGGCTTCCAATACTTCAAATATCTCATTTATTTTCTGTTCATGCTTAGGGAATATTTCCTCCATCAAAACCTGTCCCTCAAGCGTTAGTAATACGTACGTAACACGACGATCTCTTGGACATGCCTTACGGTACACATAGCCCTTTTGCTCGAGCTTATCAATCACATAAGTAATACTACTGCTTGCAATTAATATTTTTTTACCAATCATTTGAACTGGTTGTTCTCCATGGTGATACAAAAATTCAAGAACCGAAAATTCAGTTTGATTTAAATCGAATTGAAGTAAATCTCTTCTAGTTGCATCTTGAATCGTTTGATATGCTCGGAACAAGACCGTAAATGCTTTTAAGTTACGATTGTTTTGCTTCATACGACTCCCTCTTTTTACTTCGAATTTAATTATCTCTAATTCGAGATAATAATAACATATACATTTTTAAACAGCAAACAATTTGTTTCTTTATGTTTGTCATCTTTTCGTTCGGGTAGAAGGTAGTTGTAACTTATAAAGGAGGATTCTAAATGAAAAAAGATGTCAATCAAAAACAACAACAGCTAGAAGCATTCCGAGTAAGTGATAAAGATCAACCTCTCACAACCAATCAAGGATTAAAAATATCGGAAGATGAACATTCACTAAAAGCAGGTGAGCGAGGACCCACTTTACTAGAGGATTTTCATTTCCGTGAAAAAATGACTCACTTTGACCATGAACGAATTCCTGAACGAGTAGTACACGCACGTGGCTCAGCCGCTCATGGAATTTTTGAAACTTATGAATGCGCAAGTGATATTACAAAGGCTCAATTTTTAAATGGAAAAGGCACTAAAACCCCTGTTTTTGTCCGCTTCTCTACCGTTGCCGGGTCTAAAGGCTCTGCAGATACTGTTCGTGATGCACGCGGCTTTGCTACTAAGTTTTATACACAAGAGGGCAATTATGATTTAGTTGGAAATAACATACCAGTATTTTTTATTCAAGATGCTATTAAATTCCCCGATTTTGTACACGCTGTAAAGCCCGAACCAAATAACGAAATACCACAAGCACAAAGTGCCCATGATACTTTTTGGGATTTCATTGCAAATAATCAGGAGTCTGCTCATATGGTTATGTGGCATATGTCAGATAGATCGATTCCACGAAGCTATCGAATGATGGAGGGCTTCGGAGTTAATACTTATCGCTTTATCAATGCCGAAGGAAAAGCCCACTTTGTTAAATTTCATTGGAAACCTGTACTTGGGGTAAAATCATTAGTATGGGATGAAGCACAAATTATTGCTGGAAAAGATCCCGATTTTCACCGCAGAGATTTATGGGAATCCATTGAACGTGGGTATTTCCCAGAGTGGGAGCTTGGTGTGCAACTTATTCCCGTTGAAGATGAATTCAAATTTAGCTTCGATATTCTTGATGCCACGAAAATATGGCCTGAAGAAGAAATTCCAGTACGCATTCTTGGGAAAATGACCTTGAATAAAAATGTGGATAATTTTTTTGCAGAAACGGAACAAGCCGCATTCCATGTCGGGCATGTTGTGCCTGGCATTGATTTTTCAAATGATCCTTTATTACAAGGTCGTTTATTCTCCTACACCGATACACAGTTAATACGACTGGGAGGACCTAATTTCCATGAGCTTCCTATTAATAAACCAATTTGTCCATTTCATAATAACCAACGAGATGGCTATGGCCGACAAACCATTAATGTGGGACAAGTTAGCTACCATAAAAATTCCTTAGCCAATAATACACCACATCCTGTTTCTGAAGCAGATGGTGGATATAAGCATTATGAAGAAAAAGTTGAAGGGCATAAAGTACGTGCACGTAGTGAGAGCTTCAAAGACCATTTTTCTCAAGCAAGATTATTCTGGCTTAGTATGACAGATATTGAGAAAAAGCATATTATCGATGCCTTTAGCTTTGAACTTGGCAAAGTAAAAAATAAAGCGATTCGAAAACAAGTTGTAGACATGTATGCTCATGTCAGTTACTCACTTGCTTCAGCTATCGCTGAGCGTATTGGTATAGTTCCACCTGTAGAAGTGGAAGTACCACATATTCAACAAACTTCTCCTGCTGTTAGCCAAGTAATCAATGCAAAGGAAAGTGTCAAATCTAATAAAGTAGCTGTAATTGTTACAGAAAATAGTAGTGAAAAATTAAATGAACTTATTGCTACATTTTTAAGTGAAGATATCGTAGTTGAACTAGTAAGTAATAAACAAGGCATAGTAAGCGGTTATGAAATTCACGAAACATTTGCTACTACCTCCTCAGTTCTTTATGATGGGGTTTATGTTACAGGAGCCTTTCAGAATTCCTATGAACAAGCAAAAGCAGAACAGTTTATTGAACAAGCCTATCAGCACTGTAAAACAATAGGTTATACGGAAAATGTTTTATTTTTACAGCATATAGCCAATAAACATGGGGTTGCAACCGATCCAAAATCTTTTGTTCATGCCCTTGCTAAACATCGACATTGGGTACGAGAATGTAAATGAATGTAAAGCCAGCTAACTGATTAAATCAGCTAGCTGGCTTGTTTTTATTATTTAATTCGTTTAAATTCCTTTTCATTGCCGTCTACAAATTCGACATCCACTTCAATGGATTGATAGTTATCTTCAATATTGAATACTTTGATTACTTGATCAATCACTTCATCATTAGATGTTGTAGAATCAAAATTCAACTGCTTAAATAACGGCTCTAATTTAGTATAAGCTTCATCGCCCTGCAGTTTTTCATTTTTTCGATCATCTTCTAATTTTGCTTCTATTCCTGTTTTTTTATCCTCATATTCTACCTCATAAGACTCCGTTGCAGAGTAATCAACATCTAAAGAAAACTCTAAAAAATTAAATGTCACTTGGTCAGTTGGCGTCTCACCCGTCTGTTGAGTAGCATTCTGATCTGCTGGAGCATTTGCAGGCACATCTTTTACCTCATCCTTATTACAGCCGTAAAGAATAACAGTCATTAAAGAAATCACTAAAATAAATTTCAATTTCAATTTATTCACTCCTTTTTTTACATATTATTTCCCCATTCTTCTACAAACTAACCTAAAAAGGGCATCTCCTACAAATAAGGAGATACCCTTTTCATGGAATGCGACTTAATAATAGAAGTTACGATCCACTTTATTTTCTTGAATAGCTTTTGCTAAACGAACTGTTGAAACAGCCAAATCGGCATATGACACACTCTTGGTAGCATTAAAGTTATTTTGCTGTGTATCAATCAGCCCCATCCCATTTGCTATTGCTATATAGCCTGTATACGCTGGATCAATAGAAGCTGCATCCGCAAAGTTTAATTTGTAAATATCCTTATACTTTGCAACATTCTCCAATTGCATTGCTTTAACAGCCCATACTGCTAGCTCTTGACGAGTCAATGTTTCATCCAAAGCGAATTGGTTTGCTGGCTGTAAAATTCCCATTCTTACAGCTTGTTCAACCACTCCATATAATGGATGGTTTTTATCGATATTGCTGAAGGTTTGCTTTTCACCATCGCCACTACCAAAATGGCCATATGTTAAAGATTTTAGTAGAATCTTTAATGCTTCTCCCTTTGTCACAGCAGCATCAGCATTAAAGTTTGCTATATCTTTTACCTCTAATACATTTTGATGTAAAAGATAATTTAATTCATTGGCTGCTGTTGGGTGTGAAATAGATGGTTTTTCTTTTGAGTCATCTACCTCATACAACCATTCACCAGTAATTGCATCAATCTGATTAACTAAGCTACCGTTGTAAGTTGGAGCATAGACTAGATCATAATGTTGTTTACCTTCAGTATCTTGTTTTATATATTGTAACTGTAATGTAAGGGCCTTACTATATGCTTCTTTTGCTTTATCAGCAGAGATTACCTGACTAAGAGAAGGCCAGTTATTAATCCTTTGTTTATTAACATTCAAAGAACGTAATGATCCATCAGAGCCAATACCTACGTTTATTTCATCTCCAACAACCGCAATCCCGTTTACGATGCGTGGGAAGGAGAAGTAATAATCTTTACTATAATCATCATATACAGGATCATCAATTGGCATCGAATACTCATGTAAATAGGATGGAGCCCATTGCTTTAAGTATTCAATCGCCTTTGCTAATGCCGCATCCTTAGAGAGGGTAGTTGTTTTGTCAGTGTTGATAAAATCTCTCATAATATCGTGATACTGCACGATATCGCCTGTTGCCTTATTAATTTCTAAAGAGGTACCAGACCCGCCATTATTGTACATATACATGTAATTTACTGTATAAACTGTTTCACCATTGTCATTTTCTCTTTCGTCAACCATATCAATAGTGAGCTTTGCCTTGTCTTCATCAACTTTTAATAAATTTTTAGCGAATTCCTCAACCTCTGCTACTGTCATACCGCTTTTTCTTGGTGGTAATTGCTGTGAGGATATTTTCTCAGCGCTTTTCGTCTTTGGAACTTGTGTAGAGAAGCCATTCGTTGTTTGCCATTGACCTGTTAAAGCATGTACACCATTAAATCCTGTTGCTGGCATATAGACAAGCTTCACATTACGTTGATCGCTAAAATAGTCAACGTAATAACGAAGTTCAACTGCTAAGTTATCACGTACTTGTGCAACAATTTCTTCCTCATTTTTTTTCTGGCTTGAGCTATCAAAGGTTGCTTTACCAATTGATTCTGTATTTTTATACATTCCTGTTATTTGACCATTAGCAAGAACATCTATAGTGATACTTTGATCGCCAATAAGCACTCCATTATAGGTTGGCGAATAAACAAATGAGTAGGTAATTGGTTGTGATAATGGACGATTAATGACATTGTAATAACCGAAGCCATCTTCACGGAGTTTATAGTTCTCTATTTTCGCAAATTTTCTTAGGAAGTCATCTGCAATTTTTTTTGCTTCAGTCTCTGAATATTTTGCGGGATATACTGCTTCAGCGATATTAGCTGGCTGATAATAGAAATGTTCTAACTCTAAATCTTCACCTTTAAATGTAAAACCACCATATACATCTTTACCATTTACCGTTTTATGGAAGTTTAAATCATAACGGACCGTTGTATCATCTCTAAAGAAATGACCGCCTCCAGAATTAAACTCATTATCAGCTACAAATTTGAACTCTTTAGGGAATAGTGCACGTAATTTGTTAATTAGCATACCTTTTGTCACTTTCGTCTCTGAGGCAGCCAACTGTATTGCAATACGCTCGGAAGGTTCTTTCACATTTGCAGAAGCTTGTGAAACGGGTGCTAGAATACCAACAGAAAATGCAGTAGTGGTTAAAATAATACCTAACTTTTTAAATTTACCCAAAATATACCTCCTAAAATACTATTTACCATAATTATAATATATTTACCCATAATTAGAAATGAATTTTACAGATAATTTCCTCTTCGAAGAAAATACATTGGGCAATCCGTCCTTTTTTCTTCATTTTCTCATTTCTTTACCACATCAAAATTGGCACCAATTAACACCCAGTTCTGAGGGAATGGTAGTCCTAATTTCCAATAACCAATACCACGAAGGTTATATTGTTTAATGAGATTGAATTTAGCTTGAATAGATCTAGCATCTTCAAACCACACCATATGCGCCCTACCTTGCTCATCATAGTATTCAAAAAATGGTGCTTGGGCTCTCCAATCATACTGAATTGCTGCATTATAACGTTTAGCAATTTCAATGGCTCGCTGTGGACTAAGCGCTTCTGCATACGGTCCCCCCTGAACAAAAGGTAACGTCCAATCGTAGCCATATAAATTTTGCCCTAACATAATTTTGCTTGCAGGTATTTCACTCACCGCATATTTTACAACTGCTTCTACCTCTGGGAGAGGTGAAACGGCCATTGGTGGGCCAGCTGAATATCCCCATTCATAAGTCATGAGTAAAACAAAGTCCACGATTTCCCCATGTGCTCTATAATCATGTGCCGCTGTCCATGGTCCTCGTTCACTATCACTTGTTTTAGGAGCTAATGCTGTAGACACTGTATATCCTTGAGCGTGAAATTTTTCTACAGCTCTTCTTAAAAAATTGTTATAGGCTTGTCGTTGATCTGCTGGCAAATTTTCGAAGTCAAAGTGGATATCTTTAACATCCCCAAGTCGCTTTGCTTCTGCAAGAATATTATCAAATAATAAATCTTGAACAGCTGTACTTTGAAAAATATCTCTCGCTAATTCACCACTAAAACTAAAATTCTCCAAATTAGAAATAACCATTGCCATTGATGCTCCCGTATCATTTGCAATTTGTGTCACACCTTGGCTTGGTGGCCTCTGTAAAGTACCATCACGCCTAGCCTCATAGCTAAATAAAGCTAAATATGTTAAATTAGGACCCGCTTCCCTCGCTTGATTCAAGAGTGCTTCACTAACTGATGTTCCTCTCGGCTCTAAATAGGCTAATGTTTCTGCCCTTGTTTTTGGTGGCTGTGGGATATATAATCTCGTTCCAACTGCTAATGGTTGATTTGGATTAATGCCATTTACTTGTGCAAGTGTTACATAATTAATACCGAAACGTTGGCCAATTGACCATAGGCTATCACCTGGCTGTACATAATAAAAGCTTCCGACAATCGGGATTACAAGAGCTTGCCCCACAACTAAACGATTTGGCTCTGGAATTTGATTGGCATCTATAATGCTCTGAACCGTAGCCCCATACGCCTGTGCAATTCCCCATAAAGACTCGCCAGCCCGTACAACGTGTATTTGAATGATTTTGCCTCCTTCTAGCTTTATAAAATCATACCTATAAAGCTTATGAAATCAGAGATGAAAAGATGTCTCTTAACAACTCCACAAAAGTACACCACTATTCAAAGCAAATAAATAGTATGCTATATTATGTCACCTATTTAATACTAATGAGAATAATCTTCGTTTACGAGATTTCATGAAAGAATGTTCTTTTAAATACGTATGTCTAAAAAGTTACCTGAGTAATATATTCTGCTTCTTCACCGTTATTAGAATAAAAAAACGCAAAATGATACTTATCTTGATAACAATAATCGTACAAATGTTCTACTTTCCGCATAATCTTCAGTAAATTTTTACCCACTTTCTACCCTACAAATCAGTTGTAGCAGGCTACTTTTGATAACACTTTTCCCAAATTTTTTTACGCAACTAGCGTCATATGCCTTATTCTTTTCCCTGTTCTCACTCTTGTATAATGAAATTATTGTAAGGAGGTGTTAGATTGCGTTTATTTTACCAGCAAAAAGTAATCGGTAAGAAGTCTCGTAAACTTGAAAAAATTTCATTTTCAATTGAAGAGCCTGTCATAACGTTACAAGATTTACTTGTTCAGCTTGTTACACAGCAGGTTCAACAATTTAATGAGAAAATGGTAGATACACCACTTCATGTTTATTTATCGGATCAGCAACTAGAAGAAGCTGCTCAATATGGCAAAGTACATTTTGGAGAAAAGAAAAAGGATACTGTACAGTCAGTGGATCAAGCTATTTCCACAATGCTTCAAGCCTTTCAGGACGAGCTGTTTTTAGTCCTTCATAATGAAGAATCTTTAGATTCTCTTTCTACACCATTAAACATACAGGAAGACGATGTCTTTACATTTATTAAACTTACTATGCTTGCAGGACGAATTTGGTAAGGAGGGATTTATATGACACTTTCACATGAACAAAAAATACATTTTCAAAGTATAGTTGATTCTGCACCTATAGCAATACAGCCTTTAGCAGCTGCATTGTTAAAATACATGGACAATAGAGATTATGACATTGAAACGCTTATAGCTGCTCAGCAATATTCATCACTTGAAGAACTATTTAGTGGACCATTATTTGAAGTGCTTACCATGTTTTCTTCACAAGAACGTGCACTTAAGATCAAGAAACTAGCATTACGCTTTGATGCTACAATGTTCCAAAGAGGTGTTTTACGTCGATCTTTTCGTTCTTCTCAACCAGTGCAAGACCATCTGTTTCAATGTTTACAATTAATGGAAGAAATGCTGACATTTGAGGAAATTACTTTGCAGGAGTTGTTAACGAATCATCGTCAATATGAGCATGGAACCTATCCAAACTATAGCTCCTATGTCTTAAAGAATGAAAATACAAAAGTAATGGGTTTTAATGTCTTTGAGCAGTTGCTTGCTGAAGAACTATCATTAGAAAACCCGTCAATTGAAGAAGCAGTAGAGGGTATTTTATTTGATGAACATCAAAGTAGCTTTTTCGGCCATCCATTCATTCGAGGTATTTTTAAATCAAGTAATCATCGGATGCATGATGCACTTGGCAAACTCTTATTAGCAGCTGCACGACAAGAAGGTTTACGACAGGCAATAGTAGAAAATATTGACCATGGCAATCTTGATGCACAACTCAACATGATGAAGCTTATTCAGGAACATCGCCTAACACGCTTCTCCTCTGTAATTCGAGCAGTCGATACTTGGATGGGACTTGGCTATAATAGTTTCGAAAATCAAAAAATAACAGAGGAAGTTCTTGCATTAGCCATCCAAGCAATCGAAGAAGACAGCTTTGTTGAAAAACTGTTAACGAGTGAACGTACAATTGATATCTATGTTGCATTATGGGCAACTGCTACAAAGGACTATACGAAGTTAAATGACCTTGTAACAAAACTCTTAAAGCGTGACAAGCATATCCAACTTACAACGCTTGCCTTTTTGAAAAACTTATCGAAAATTTCCTTCACAGCGCCATTTGTAAAGGATTTAATCTTATCAACAAAAGATATCGAGTTGTTTGCCTTTGCATGGGGCAATTTTCTTTATGCTAATCACCATATTAATAGTGAGTATGCAAGAGACAATGAATGGGCGCAAATCCTTCAAACCTTCATGCAAGAAAACACACAGTTACAAGGGATTGAATACCTTTTATTCGAACAGCTTGAGTGGGCAAAAAATGAAATTACGAAAGATGGACTTAACATTACAGGTAAACCTCTATCCTTTGTCCATGTCCATTTGTCATTAGAAGATTTAATTTCAACACAAATTATTTTAGCCCAACATGTACAAGACGAGGCATTATTCCAACGGATTATTGAGCATGCAGATTCTTACTCACCATCTAGCAGAATCGGCCTACTGAATATTTATTGTCTTGACCCTGTCACAGAAGGTCAACGTGAATTTTTATTTAATTCATTACGGGATCGCAGTTCCATCAATCGTTCTCTTGCGTTAAAGAAAATACATGCTCTAACACCAACAGAAGAAGAAATAGCAAAAATTGAAGATCTTTTAGCTAATAAATCAGGTGCACTTCGTAAAGAGGCTATTTCTCTCTTAAAAGTTCAGGCACAGAATAATCTGTTACAAAGTGCTGAAAGGCTGTTAAAAGATAGTAAGCAGTTAAAGAGACTTGGAGGGCTTGAATTACTATTAGAAGCCTCTAAGCGACACAACTTAGCAAGCGAGCAAATTACAGCTTTATGCTCCTTATTACCAAAAGTAACTAAAAACGAGCAAGTTTTGTTAGAGCAATTAATTACAAGGGATGTCCCTGAGTATAACGAAAGTAATGGCTTTGGCTTGTATACGCCACATCCCCCTATTCAATACGGCTGTATTTCTGATGGAGCCATTCAAATGAATGGTGTAGAGCCTTGGCAACAGCTTGCTCCACTTTATGTACAGGCACCTACACCTTTTGAAAAATTCTTTCAATATGATGTTGATAAGTTATTATCTAAGCTTGAACAGCTTATTCAGGTTTTAGATCAACATGCTGAACTAGAATATGAAACATACCAATGGAATGACACACCCATTAGCACTACATTAGGACAAAGATACAGTGTAATGGCAACTAAATCGGATAATCAACGACATGCTAGTCTTGATGCTTATCCTATCCCCGAAGAAATTGTTCAATGGATGAAGACAGCATTATTTAGTAATGAGGACTTAGCCTATTTTAATTTTTACCATAATCTATCAGAATACCCTGCTGCTCATGATCTTTCCGAAGCAGCTCATACACTAATTAAACCGTTCTTCCAATACAAAGATTTAAAAGTACGTGTTGCGCAATTTAATTCCTTGAAATATGACGATACAATTCAACAGATTTTCTCAGTGCTATCCCAAGACATCGACAAAATCTCAGGTGATACAGCGCTACATCAGGAAGCACTTTCATTACTCGAAAAGCATGCACCCGAATTTAATCGCTTCGAACAGGCAGTAGGCATAATGTTACAGCTATTCAAACAAATCCCTGCTGATCAGTGGCAACTTGATGTTCGAGAGAAGGGTTATTATTACTATCGTTCCACTTCTACTATTATCGATTTAGATGTCGTTGAGTCATTCGTTGATCGATGCTGGTCTGATTACTCAACCTATGGTGAATATGTCAAAATGCTAGCTGTTAATGAAGAGCTAACAAAGCGTATGAAAAATGCAAGCTATAGCCCAAACGTCTACAATTTATCTTTGTTCCAATATTTAGACGCCATGAAAGTTGGTTTATTTACGCAAGATCACTTATTTGAAGCCATATTTACCAACACGCTCGCTTCAGAAATATTTAATGAGCCAACTAAGTTACAAGAACGCTATCAACAATCGTTTGAAGATTTAACAGATTTCTTTGCTATTCGTGAACAAGCGATTGATCGTATTTTAGCCATAGAGCTAAAACGTGGTGATACGCCTACTGCTGTAACAAAGCTTGCTAGTAGCATTTCTTATTTTGAGGGTATTGATTATTTCTTACAGATTCTACAGGCACTTGACGGAGAAAAGCTTGCGAGAGGATATATTTGGCAGGCAGAAACGAAAAAGGATGTATTCTCCCGATTGCTAACTAACTGTTACCCCAAAAAAGAAGAAACAGCCCAGCAATTAAAAGAAGCTTGGCAGAAAACAGACATTTCTAAAGAACGATTAATTGAAGCAATGATGTATAACCAGCATTGGATAGACCTTGTAAGTGAAGTGATTGGCTGGGATGGACTAAAAGAATCAGCCTGGTATTTTATTGCTCACACAACAGATTCATTGTCTGACTATGCCAAAGATCAAATTGCCCTTTTCTCTAGCATCACTGCTGAGGATTTCCGTGATGGTGCATTCGATTTAGCTTGGTTCCAAAGCGCTTATCAAACACTTGGGGCTAAAAATTTCAAAATTGTCTATGATGCTGCAAAGTATGCATCAGAAGGAGCCAACCATCGTCGGGCACAGCTTTATGCCGATACAGCTATCGGTAAGCTCAGTCCAAAACTGTTAATGCAAGAAATTCAAGATAAACGCAATAAAGATAAACTGCGCGCACTTGGTCTTATCCCTTTCATAAAATCAGATGACAAAGACGCCCTGACACGCTATCAATTTATTCAACAGTTTTTGAAGGAAAGTAAGCAATTTGGTGCTCAACGCCGCGCAAGTGAGGCTCGAGCAGCAAGTATCGCTCTAGAAAATTTAGCGCGCAATGCAGGGGATGGAGAAGCCACTCGCTTCACATGGCGTATGGAGTTATCTGCCTTTAACGATCTGAAGCATTTATTTAAAGCACAACAAATCGAGCAAATTACAGCCCATCTACAAATAGAGGATGATGCCTCTGTAGCTATTATTGTTGAAAAGGATGGTAAACGTCTAAAGAACGTTCCTGCTGCATTAAAAAAGCATGCTGATATTGTAACCTTGCAGGAAGCCCGAAAAGACTTACAAGAGCAATATAAACGAGCACGCCCAGCGCTTGAGCAAGCAATGGAATTAGAAACAGTATTTTCGGTCGAGGAGCTCATTCATTTATTAGCTCATCCGATTCTAGCTCCGCTGTTACAAAAACTACTATTTATTAGCGATAATTACGTTGGAATGCTGACATCAGAAGGTTTACAGCTTTTATCGGCTGACATTGTGAACCTTGCTCCTACGTCCTCTATAAAGATTGCTCATCCTTACCATCTTCTAGAGAGCGGTCAATGGAGACAGTGGCAATCCTATATGTTCGAGCACAACATTAAACAGCCATTTAAGCAAGTGTTCCGTGAGTTATATCTCATCAATGCTGATGAAAAAGCACAGAAACATTCATTGCGCTATGCAGGGCATCAAGTAAATCCTTCACAAACAGTAGCCCTGTTGAAAACACGTGGCTGGCAAATCAGCTATGAAACAGGACCACGTAAAGTATATTATAAGGAAAATATTGTGGCATCCTTGTATGCACAGGCAGATTGGTTTACGCCAGCAGAAATTGAAGCACCTGCAATCGAAGGTGTTTACTTCTATGATCGACTAACAGGCAAAGATATCGTTTTAGATGATATTCCAGCTGCGATATTCTCTGAGGTTATGCGAGATATTGATCTTGTTGTCAGCGTAGCTCATGTTGGTGGTGTAGACCCTGAGGCAAGTCATTCTACTGTTGAAATGCGCAGTATCATCGTAGAAGAATTGGCTAAATTATTGAAGCTAAACAATGTGGAAGTGAAAAAGCAACATGCCCTCATAGAAGGTAAGCTAGCAAGTTACTCCTTACATTTAGGAAGTGGTGTGGTGCATCAAATAGGCGGTTCCATGATCCCAATTATTGCTGTCCCATCTCAGCATCGTGGACGAATTTTCTTACCGATGGTGGATGATGATCCACGGACGGCTGAGATCATGTCCAAGCTCTTATTACTATGTGAAGATACAAAAATTAAAGATCCAGCTATATTAACTCATATTCGAAGCTATGAGCAAATGCACTAACGTACTCTAGATAAAAACAGGTGACTCCATTCGTCACCTGTTTTTACTTTATATCTGTTTTAATCATTTCAAACAATAGCGGTACATTCGTGCCACGATGCAATGAATGACAGCCTTCCATTAAAAATGACCAACTTTTCTTTATTTTTTCCCTATAAGACAACTCTGAACTAACTGGGAGATAGGTGCTTAAATATTCCTCAATCGTGCATGTCAGATTGTCCATAAATTTATCTGCTTTTTGTATTTTTTCTGTTGGGATTTCATTGCGCTCATTCCATAAGACATGTTCTAAATTCGTAGAAAAATAAAATAATTGATAAGGTACTTTCATACGGTTAATGCTAAAGTGGTCGTTGGCAATCAAAATTCTAGCATTCTTAGCCTTCATATCATTGCGTTGTTCTATTTGTTCTTTGCGTTTATCCGACTTCACTAAAATAGCATCCTCTGTATAAAATAAGTTTTGCTCGATACGCTCATCTACCTTGACGCACTCTGGTGCAATAAAGCATCCATCTGCATCTGTAATATGAACAACCGCTGTTAAATCATTGGCTAAAAATTTATATTTTTCAAGATAGCTTTGAATCACTCGTACAACACTGTTTTTAATATTCGGTATTCGTTTGTGCGCATCCCACTTTGTTAAGATATCTTCTCGTTGTACATCAAAACGTATTGTGGAGTTCGCAAAATGAGCATCTAAATAATCCTCTAAAATAATTTGCTCCGTCTGCCCTTCCACAATAATCAAAAGTACTTTTTTAGTCATGTTGAACACCTGCTTTACGAAAAGCCCGCTTTATTTTAAATGTTTTAGTTTCCTTATATATCTCTTCCTCTTGCCCGCCAAGCTGGATAGCACGTAAATAGACATCTCTAGCGTTATTCACTTCTTTGATACCTTTTAGCTGCATATAACGGTGATGTTCATTTGTTGTCGTAAACCATAAATTTTTAATAGCTAGCACCTCTAACACACGTAGATTATGGGAAGTAAAAATAAGTTGCCCTTTTCCATCCTCATCTATCACTGTTAACAACTCACCTAACAAATATTCAAATACACCTGAATCTAATTCATCAATAACCACGCATGCATTCGGATTATTGTATACAGCAATTAATACACTAAGAATAGAAATGATCTTTAAAATTCCCTCTGACTCTGTTCGTAGCGGTAATTCCTGCTCCCCACGCTGAGACAAAAATTCAAAACGAATTCCTTGCTCGCCACTGTCCATCATTTGCTTTGTAATGATATTAATTTTAATCGTCAGACCAGGAATAATTGCTGAGAGCACTTGATTACTTTGTTCAATAACTTCACATAATGCATAGAATGCATCCTCTGGTAATAAAGCTGGTCCATTTAAATCATAAGGAATAAGACCTCTTGTTTTCTCTAAATGAATACTGAATGGCATCATCCGTTCTTCAAATAGTGGGGCAATATTTTGAGTATTAACAACATGTAAGTCTCGACTAAAATCAACAGCAATATTTTGTAGCAACTGCATTTCTAGCTCAGAAAGCCGTTCCTGTAATAATGTCTTTATATCTTTATGGAATAGAAATGATATATATTGTTTTCTTGCTAACTGTTGAATAACCAGTAATTGAATTCGTGCTTGTTCACTCAAATCATCCAGTTTCGATTGACGAATTTGTACATCCCTCTCCGTCACAGCCACTAAAATCTTTGATCGCTTCCCTTTCGTGTTTTCTCGATAGGTAAGGCGCTCCAACGTAGTATATAGTCGATGTTGATCCTCCTGTAGCTCCACATAGTAATTCACAAAAAATGTACCGAATTGATTCTGAACTAGAAATTCTACATCCATGCTAGCTGTTTGCTCTCCTGCCAATATAAGTCGCTTCTTTTGAGAGGGCAACTTCACTTCAGCAAGCCATCCTGATAGAAGTGTCTTCAATAAACTAAATGCATCTACAATGGTTGTCTTTCCAGAGCCATTTTGTCCATATAGGCCAACAACATTCGCTTGTAGAAATGTCTCAAAATTTACTGTGAGAACAATTTCACCCTGTCGTACATTTCGTAAATTTTGTATGTTTATTTTTTTTATCTTAATAATTGCCATGTGCTAAACATCCTTTTAGCTTTTTCCCTTATTATAATGAAAATCGTTTTATTTTATAACAAATTCGAACTTAAGCATCCATAGCCTATAGCCTATGACAAAAATCGTAATAGGCATATGTTAGAAAAAATGAAGAAAGGTGTGTTTCATTGGTTTATCCTAGATTAGCCCCTGATGATTTTAACAGTCAATTTCGCCCAGGTATGAAAATATGGGTAACACTCCCTACTGGTACTTATTCAGGTACATTAATTCGGACATTCGGAACTGGAGGAAGAACTGCTGAAATTCAGTTAGATAATGGTCAAATAGTGACTGTGGATGTTAGTCAAATCACTGCTGCAGGTACAGGAACACCTCCTGGTAGTTCCTATCCGCCGCCATACCCACCACCATATCCACCATATCCACCATATCCGCCTCAACCTTATCCACCGCGTCCATACCCACCACAGCCTTATCCACCGCAACCTTATCCGCCACGTCCTTATCCACCACAGCCTTATCCACCGCAACCTTATCCGCCACGTCCAGGTGGGCAATATCCTGGTTTCCCACCACCATTAATACCAGGACTCCCTAATATTTTACCGGGCATATTTGGTAATCCGCGGCCTTAGCAACAATTAGAAAAGGTTATTTCTTTATTTAAGAATAAAGAAATAACCTTTTTTCATTTTATTCCCATAACAATAATCATCAAATTCCTTTACATATAAGTCATGACAAAATAAGTAAAAAGCCCTAACAAGGAATTGGAAATTGGTATTTCAGCCAAATTTTTAATCAACTAAAAATAAGTTAGATCTGAGCATACTTCTTTTTTATACTAGGAAATATATAGCTTTTTGTAAAAATTTAACCTAACCTAAAAAATATATAGACTAAAAAACTATATATCATCGTTTATTTATAGAAATCATGACTTGAAATAGTAAGTTTTCTGGGTTGTGAATCAATTTTTTTGGCAGTATAGTAGTTAAATGATAGGGGATAAATAGATTATTTTGCATTTATAAATAGTTAACACGCATCTGGACTTCTACGAATAACATCAACATCTTCAATGTGTAGTACATTGACTAAATTATCCATTTATAGTCCTTAGCTTGAAATATTTGCTATATCATATTAGGAGGAAAAGCATGAAAACACGCAAGAAGCAGCAAATGTCTATTAGTAAGAAATTAACTGCAATAGTAGTGAGTATTTTATTATTATTTGGATTAGTTACTTTAGGTCTTTCTTATTATATAGTAAGAAATAGTAATTTAACAGACATGAATCAATCTCTTTCTGACAAAGGCATGATCCTAGCCAAAACCATTGATATTACTACACTAAAATCGATATTAGAGAATCCTACAAATAGTAACCCTGATGCTCTACAATTAACTAGTGAAATGGATGCAATCAATGATAATTCAGATAGCATTACCAATCTATTTTTAATTACAGTTAACGGTGAAAATATTAATGCACCTGTTCTATCATCTAGTATACTTGAACTAGGGGCAGAGTATAACCAAGATATGATTGCAATGGGTTTATCTCCAGATTTCCTAGCAAGAATTAAAGAAGTCTTTGATACAAAAAAAGCAACAGCAACAGATATTTATAGCGATGAATATGGTAGCTATAAAACAGGCCTTACACCAATCTTGGATGAGAATGGGAATATGCTGGCTGCTTATGCCATTGACTATGACGTATCAATGGTAACAGGAAAAGCGATGTCTGAAGCCCTATGGACGTTATTAGTAACGGTTATTTTCTTAATTGGTTCATCCATTGCTGTTTACACTCTTTTAAGAAAAAAATTAACACCAATTCAACAACTTTCCTTACAATCTAAAAAAGTCGCAGAAGGTAATTTAGAGCTGGAACCATTACCAGTTACTTCAACAGACGAAGTAGGAATGCTCACACAAAATTTTAATTCTATGATCGATAACTTAAAAAATGTTATTAAGAGTACAACGATTGTTTCTGAGCGTGTTTCAAACACAGCCAATGTTTTATCTGTAAATATGCAAGAAGCTTCCGATTCATATAATAATGTAGCATCTTCCATGCAGGAGATTGCAAGTGGCGCTGATCTTCAAGTACAAAAGGCAAAAGAAAGTACAATTACCATTGAAGAAATGAATATTGGTATTCAACGTATTGCCATGACGTCCAATCAAATTTCAGAATCCTCGATTTTAGCATCAGAGGAAGCTGAAAGAGGGAATGAATCGACAAATAAATCTGTTGCACAAATGAATGCTATTAGCAAAGCTGTTAACCAATCTGCAGCTTCTGTTAAATTACTTGGCGATCATTCCAATAAAATAGAAGAAATCGTAGGAATCATTACAGGGATTGCTTCGCAAACCAATTTACTTGCATTGAATGCGGCAATCGAAGCTGCACGTGCTGGGGAGGCTGGTAGTGGCTTTGCAGTGGTTGCTGATGAGGTACGTAAACTTGCAGAGCAATCTGAGGCATCTGCAAGAGAAATTTCTACACTTATTTCTCATATCCAGCATGATACAAACGAATCTGTAAATATCATGGTTCACGCTGTAGAAGAAGTAGATCATGGTATTGTCATGATCAATGACTCAGAAAAATCATTTAGCCAGATATTAACTTCCATTCACCATGTGACAGGGCAAATTCAAGAGCTTTCTGCAACAATTGAAGAAATGGCAGCTGGTATGGAAGAAGTAACATCTGCTGTAAAAGATATGGAAGATTTTTCAGTCAATTCAAAGGACAATACAAGAGCAGTAGCAGCAACTTCTGCCTCTCAATTGAATACAGTACAACGAGTTTCTGAAGAAGCTCAAGTATTATCCGAGCTATCTGATGAATTAATGAATGTTGTTAATACCTTTGTAGTGAAATAAAAAATGAAAGGGCTGCCCTTATTAAGGAGAGTTATGTCCGTTAGTTTCTCACAGATCGATTCACTACTGTGGACCTAATGACGATAATCGCTCCTTGATAGGTGTCGGCCCTTTTCTAAAATAGGAGTTGTCATAATTGAATAATAAAAAAGAATTTGATGTACACCCATCACAGAATAATACGCTTTCTTTTGACCAACAAACACTTCAATCCAATAGTACACAATTATTAAACAGAGAAGACTTACTCGCATATCAAACGTTAAACCGTACAATAGCTGACTACGATCAAAACACCACAATACCTGACGTATTTTATCAGGCAGCACAAAAATTTGCGGAACGAATCGCATTATCCTATGAAGGTGGAAAACTTACCTACCGTCAGCTAAATGAACAATCCAACCAAGTTGCTCATATGTTAGTTGCCAACGGTCTACAAAAAGGAAACTATGTAGCGATAGTTATGGAACGCAGTAAAGAAACCGTCATTAGTTTGTTAGGTATCCTGAAAGCTGGTGGAGTTTATGTTCCCATTGATCCGAGCTATCCAAAAGAACGTTGTCAGTACCTATTAAACGATACAGGTGCTCCATTTATCATAACGAAAAACGAACATACAGCTCTACTGAATGATTTTATACATAATGATTCCCAAACACGCACAGTGTTCACAATCAACCAAATGGAGCAAGGATATTCACAGGAAAATATCCAATGTGAAATTCTTCCATCCGATTTAGCCTATATTATTTATACATCTGGTTCAACAGGTAAGCCAAAAGGCGTCATGCTTAAGCATGAGGCTGTCATTAATTTAATAACAGATAATCAACGAATCTACCATTCAACTAAAGAAGATGTTTATTCCCAGTTTATTTCTTTTAGTTTTGACCCTTCTATAACAGAAACCTTTACTGCTTTATTTTCAGGTGCAAGACTTCATATGCTTACAAGTATAGAGCGTTTGTCCATTGAGGCATTTGCTGATATGATCGACCGTGAGCAAGTAACGACCGCTACTGTTCCAAATGCCTTCTTTACACAGCTAGCTACACATTTACCAGTAAGCTATAGAAAAAAGCTTTCGACATTAAATTATTTATCTGTAGGTGGTGAAGCCCTATTGCCTGCCATTGTTCAAAAATGGCAAGACAAATTTGGACTCTCTACAGAAATTATTAATGTGTATGGACCAACTGAATGTACAGTATTGTCCTCCTATTTTAAGGTGAAAAGTCAGATAACAGACATGCAATCTAGTATCCCTATTGGTAGACCAATCGCCAATTATGAAATGTACGTTATTAACACGGACGATCAGCTATGTCCCGTTAATGTAATCGGAGAATTATGTATTGCTGGTGCTGGTTTAGCAGCAGGTTATTTACATCAGCCTGAAAAAACAGCTGAAGTATTTGTACCTCATCTCTTAAAGCCAGATCAAAAAATGTATCGAACAGGTGATTTAGTTCGACTATTGCCAACTGGTGTCATTGAATTTGTTGGACGTAAAGACTCTCAAATTAAAGTAAGAGGCTTCCGTATTGAACTTGGTGAAATCGAAACAGTATTGAGCAATCATACGAGCATTCAGGAAGCTGTGATCATTGCAAAGAAAATGGCTGATGGGAATAATCATTTATTTGCCTACTATACGGTGGCAAGTGGGATGCAGCTTGAGGAGAATCTTTTAAGGGACTACTTAGCAAATCTTTTACCAGATTATATGGTGCCAGAGCAATTTATTGAATTGCAAGAAATGCCATTATCCCCTACAGGAAAAATTGATCGAAAACACTTAGCTTCATTGGAATTAACTTTATCACGCAGTACTACATATATTGCCCCAGAAAATGATACACAGCGTATGCTTGCTACTGCATGGGAATTTGTACTCGGTATTGAGCCAATTGGCATTCACGATAACTTCTTTCATATCGGAGGGCATTCGCTAAAAGTGCTCGAGATTCTTGTACAAGTGAAAAAACATATACCATTCTTAAAGATTCAGGATTTCTTCCAATATCAAACGATTGCTGAACTGGATCATTATATTCGTCATTATCAACCAGAAGCGATTGAAGATCAAGACGAGCCAGCTAAAAGCATTGTATTCAAGGACTTAATGGAGCCTAGTCCTCTAAAAGTCTCCCAAAATGTGAAGCCCTTGCCAATGACATCGGTATTACTAACAGGTGCTACAGGTTATTTAGGTAGTCATGTATTATATGAGCTATTAGCAACAACAACTGCGCACATATATTGCCTTATTCGACCAAGCACCCAAACTACGATTGAAGATAAACTAAGAGAGAGTATGCAATTTTATTTTGGCAATACCATTGCTCAGCAGATGAAAGATCGTATTACTGTTATCCAAGGTGACTTAGGGAAGCAACGACTACACTTATCTGATAAAGATGAAAAAATCATTATGAAAGAAATTAATGCTATCATTCATTGTGGTGCAGATGTACGTCACTTCGGTGCAGCTGATCATTTTAATAATGTCAATGTGAATGGAACTCGCTACTTGCTTGAAATAGCCAAACAGAAACCAGGTGTGCATTTCCATTATGTATCGACAATTGGCATTCCAGAGGAGCTAGCCGCCATACAATGGGGACCAAATGAAGCAAAAGGTAACTTCAATTACAATGTTAAGCTTGATAATGTTTATACTCAAAGTAAGCTAGAAGCAGAAAACCTTGTTCGAAACGCTGTACAGGATGCAATCCCTGTCTCCATTTATCGTGTAGGAAATTTAAGCTGTCATTCTGAAACAGGTAAATTCCAACGTAATATCGATGACAATGCCTTTTACCGTATGATTAAATCAATGCTTTATTTAGGTAAAACACCTACCGCACAATGGCATGTTGACTTCACACCAATCAATTATGCTAGTCAGGCACTTGTTTCTTTGGCAAGCCAGCCAGCAACCAACGGCCATGTCTTCCATTTATGTAACCCTGTATCGCTTACTTATTTAGAATTAATCGATATGCTTAAGGAAATTGGTTATGACCTAACAATTGTGTCAACACAAGAGTATACAGATTGGCTATTAAATGGTGATCATTCAAAAGATGTACAGGAATATTTATCGTTAGCTATTGCGCAGCTTGAAGGTGATGGAGCAAGTGACTCCCCATTTATCTTCAATTGCAAAAAAACGATAGAATTTTTAGCTCATACCAAGATTGAATGTGCGGTACCAAATAAAGCCTTTATTTACAGAATGATTCAATATGGCATTGATACAGGCTACTTTCCTGAACCAAAACAAGTCAATATAAGATGATAAAACAAACTATACAGTTATTTGCACTTCCTCTAGGAGTACAGTTAGCACCACCAGAACGGGATGCTTTCCTTAAAGCACTTCCTTTTGAGGTGCAAAGAAAAGTTCAGCAATACAAGCACTGGCAGGATCAGCAAAGAGCGTTGCTAGGTAGCACTCTTATTAGATGGGCACTCCTTCCCTATATAGATGACGTTCTGTTACAACTAGCTCATAATGAATTTGGGCGCCCTTATATTGCAGGACACCCTCATTGGCAGGGAGATTTTAATCTCTCTCATTCTGGGGATTGGATAGTGTTAGCAGTCACCACTATCGGACGAGTGGGCATTGATGTTGAAGAAATAAAGCCAGTTAGTGAAGATATGATGATTTATGCGCTTTCCGAGACAGAGCGTCAATTGGTCTCTCATCAGCCTTTACATGTTTTTTATGAGTTTTGGACTTTAAAAGAGGCCCTTTTTAAAACAGGCTTATTGCCAATCCTATCGCCATATTTGCTTGATACCACCAACATAAAAAAAACAAGGAAAGACCTTTTTACCCAATTACTCTATCTCGATCAGCAGCATCCTGTATCCGTCTGCTGGAACAATGAAAATTCTAAGTTAATAACCACAATATTAAATAAAGAGCAGCTTCTACAGCCATAACAATAATTATTCCTCCGTATTAAGAAAACGCTGCCCTAACGTGTCATTTATTCGACCCGCTAGGACAGCACTTTTTGTTTTATTTAAATAAGTCTGGATACATTTCTTTTGCTAATGCTTCCATTCCATCAATTGTGTTATAGCCATAGCCAAACATGTAATTGTAATCTACAATATACATTTGTTTATTTTTAATAGCCTTCATGCTTGATAGTTTAGGATTCGCATAAATTTCTTCACGTACTTTTGTCAAATCAGAACCGTCCCAGTTAGGAAGAATTAATACATCTGGATCTGCTGCAATTAATGTTTCAACACTTACATCGCCTGTTTCATCTTTAAAAATATTATCTAATTTAACCATTTTAAATGCATCATTAAAGAATGTTTCATCGTGTGCTGGATAAACAAAAAGCTCTTTTGGATCATTTGTATGCAAATAGGCAAATGTTTTTTCTTCTTTTATACTTTCTAATTTTGAGGAAATATCTTGTTGTCGACCTTTTAATTCTTTAATAAAGCTATCTGCTTTGTCTTGAACATTAAAAATTTCACCAATATTCTTTATATCTTTATAAATAGAATCATATGTGCCGCCTGTTACGGATGACTCTAAAACATATGTTTTTACACCCATTTCATTAAGCGAATCTACTGTCCCTACTCCCCATTCAGCATTATCAAATAAGCCACCACGACCAAATACTAAATCAGGATCAGTACCTAATGTAACCTCTTTCCCAACATATTCATCACTTAAAATATTTAGCTTAGCATACTCTTCTTCAACAGCTTTATCAACTGCACCAAAGTTTGCACCAACACCAACGATTTTATCGCCTAATCCTAAATGTAATAATAATTCTGCAGCTGGGCGTGTATTTGCCATAATTCTTTCTGGTGCTTTATCAAATACTTGATCTTTCTTTTCCCATGTTGATCCACCTTCAGCCTTTGTAAAGTTCTCAATTGTCAGTGGATAATGCTCTTTTGTTTGTTTTTCCTTAGATGTATCTTTTGATGTGTTACCGCAGGCTGTTAATGTTAATAAAGCCGCTAAACCAATTCCTAATAATAATTTTTTCTTCATGTTTTTCCTCCTACAGTCCATATGCAAAGCCTAATCCATTCGTCACTGGATTAGTAAACGTTTGACATTTGATATGATATAAAGCTTCTATTGTTTCTGGTGTTAAAACTTCTTGGGGTGTACCATGTGCATAGATTTCACCATCTTTTACTGCATAAAGATAATCACAGTAATGTGCTGCCATTTCTAGATCATGAAGAGCTGCTAAAACACCGATATTTAAACTTTTTACACAGGATAGTATTTCAATTTGATAGCGAATATCTAAATGATTTGTTGGTTCATCCAAAATCATAAATTTAGGCTGCTGGGCAATCGTTCTAGCTAAAATAACCCTTTGCTTTTCACCACCAGATAGTGAAAGAAAACTGCGCTCTCTATAAGATTGTAAATTCGTTCTTGTCAATGCCTCTTCTACGATGTCAAAATCCTTTTGGTTATCTGACTCTAGGATTTTTTTATGAGGTGTTCTACCTAACATCACCATTTGTTGTACCGTTAAATCAAAGTGCATTTCATTGAATTGTCCAACTACACCTAAGTGTTGAGAAATCTTTTTTTCGGCGCTTTTTAAAACATCTAAATCATCTAAGAAGACCATCCCTTTTTGAGGTACTAGGCTTTTATAAATGCTTTTCAGTAAAGTTGATTTTCCGCATCCGTTTGGTCCGATTAAGCCCACAAATTGTTGCTTATTCACATGAATGGATACGTTTTTTACGATTTCCTTTTTGCCGATTTTTACTTCTATTTCCTTTGCTACTAATTCCATTGTTCTACCCTCCGAAGTTGTAACCTTTTTTTACAATCATATAGATAAATAATGGTGACCCAATGACAGAAGTAATAATACCAATAGGTAATTCCACATTTTGGATTAATGTTCTAGACAGAATATCAGCCCAAATCATGAAAAGGCCTCCTAAGAGCAATGTTCCTAACATTAATCGTTTGTGATCTGCCCCGAAAATACCTCTTGTGATATGTGGAATAATTAAACCAACAAAACCGATCATACCTGCATAAGCGACCATCGTTCCTGTAATAAGCGAGGTAAGAATCATATATAATTTACGATAAGCACTTAAATTGATCCCTAAGGTGATAGCTGATTCATCCCCAAGTAGCATTGTGTTTAGCACACGATGTTGGAAAAGGAATAATGCAGCTCCTAGTACAATCACGATTGTTAAAATTGGTGTTTTGTCCCAGCTGGCAGATGCTAAACTCCCCATAGACCAGAACGTAACAGTTTTAATGCCCTCTGCATTATTGGCAAAAAAGATGATAAGGCTTGAAAACGAACTACATAATGCACCGATAACAACCCCTGATAAAACCAATTTTACTGAGGTTGCTTTACCTCCAATGCTGGATAAGATAAGCACTGCCATAGAGGTAATCATCGCCCCTGCAAATGCACCAAAGGCTACTCCAAATTGTGCTAACAATGCACTACTCCCAAAACCAACTAGAATAGCAAAGGTTGCACCTAATGACGCTCCTGAAGAAATACCAAGTATGTATGGATCAGCAAGCGGGTTTTGGACAACTGCCTGCATGACAGCCCCACACAATGCAAGACCGACACCAATCAATAAGGCAAAAACCACACGCGGCATTCTGACCTGTAGAATAATATTCAAATAGGATTCACTTTCCACACTATCAAGTGTTCCAAGTTTTCCATTGGATATAGTATGTAGCAAAATATCCATCGATTGCTTGAAAGGAATGCTGACTTGTCCTATTGATACAGAAAAAACGGCAGATATTAAAATAGAGACTATTAAAAGCAAGATAATAACATAATAAATATTGCCCATTCCTATTCTGTTAGCTTCCTGTCTATCCAAAATTTCACCTCTATCTATTAAACTTTTAGTTAATGATAACGATTATCATTTTCATTTTGTATTGTAAGTGATAATCCATTGAAAAACAACAGGAAAATTTTTAATTATAGATTATGCATACATTCAGTAGATAAATATTCCACTACTGGCGGGTTTTAATTCGCTAAAATTATTGTTCCGATAGAAATTAAAACAGCTCATTGTAAATTCCGGATATTATATAGCGAAGAAAATTTAAGGATTTTTATTTAAACTCTGTTCTAATAAAAAATCAAAATAAAAAACCACTTTCCATAAAACTATGGAAAGTGGTCATATTACTTAAAAGATTGTGCTTATAGACTAACTAAATCTTACATCATTCCTGGCATACCGCCCATGCCGCTCATATCTGGCATTGCCGGTGCTGCTTCAGGGATATCTGCTACAACCGCTTCTGTTGTTAAGAATAGGGCTGCAACTGATGCTGCGTTTTGTAAAGCTGAGCGAGTTACTTTTGCTGGGTCTACTACGCCTGCTTCCATCATGTTTACCCATTCGCCAGTTGCTGCATTGAAACCAATGCCAACTTCTTCACGTTTTAGACGATCTACGATAATTGAGCCTTCAAGACCAGCATTATTAGCAATTTGACGAACTGGTTCTTCTAAAGCACGTAGAACGATTTTCACACCTGTAGCTACATCGCCTTCTACTGCTTCAGCCGCTTTTTCCACTGCTGCATAGACGTTAAGAAGTGCTGTACCACCACCTGATACGATACCTTCTTCAACAGCCGCACGAGTTGAGTTTAAAGCATCCTCAATACGAAGTTTACGCTCTTTCAGCTCTGTTTCTGTTGCAGCACCAACTTTGATAACTGCTACACCACCTGCTAATTTAGCAAGACGTTCTTGTAATTTTTCTTTATCGAACTCTGAAGTAGTTTCAGCAAGTTGTGCTCGAATTTGACCAATGCGTGATTCAATTGCGTCTGCTCCGCCTACACCTTCAACGATTGTTGTGTTGTCTTTTGTTACAACAACTTTTGCTGCACGACCAAGTGCAGAAATATCAGCTGATTTTAGGTCTAAGCCTAATTCTTCTGTAATCACTTGTCCACCTGTCAGGATAGCAATATCTTCAAGCATTGCTTTACGTCGATCACCGAAGCCTGGTGCTTTTACTGCTACAGCATTAAATGTACCACGAAGTTTGTTCACAACAAGTGTTGCAAGAGCTTCACCTTCTACATCTTCAGCAATCATTAAAAGTGGACGACCTTGTTGCACCACTTGCTCTAATAATGGTAATACTTCTTGAATGTTTGTAATTTTTTTATCAGTAATTAAAATGTATGGGTTATCAAGAACCGCTTCCATTTTATCTGTATCAGTTACCATGTAATGAGACGCATAGCCACGATCAAACTGCATACCCTCTACTACATCTAGCTCTGTTGTGAAGCCTTTTGATTCTTCAATTGTAATAACACCATCGTTACCAACGCGCTCCATTGCTTCAGCGATTAGTTGTCCAACTTCATCATCAGCAGCAGAAATAGCAGCAACTTGTGCAATTTCTTCCTTATTGCTTACTGGGCGAGAAATAGCGTGTAATTCAGTAAGTGCTGCAGCAACTGCTTTATCGATACCTTTACGGATACCTACTGGATTTGCGCCAGCTGTAACGTTTTTCAAGCCTTCACGAATAATTGCTTGAGCTAATACTGTTGCTGTAGTTGTACCATCACCAGCGATTTCGTTTGTCTTAGAAGCAACTTCTGCTACTAATTTTGCTCCCATGTTTTCGTATGGGTTTTCTAGTTCGATTTCTTTAGCGATTGTCACACCATCATTTGTAATAAGTGGTGAACCGAATTTTTTTTCTAAAACAACATTACGTCCTTTTGGTCCTAATGTTACTTTTACTGCATTTGCTAATTTATCTACACCTTGTAACATTAATGAACGAGCGTCTTCTGAGAATTTAATATCTTTTGCCATGAGAATTTACCCTCCTGAAATGGAATATTCGTTAAGCTTCTTCAATATATTTATATCAATTTCACCTTATTGTCACATTTGTTATGCAAACAATAAGTATTCACCTTACGTAAGGTGCCTTTAAAGTTCTTATTCAATAGTTGCAAGAATATCGCTTTCGCGTAAAATTAGGTATTCATTACCTTCAAATTTAACTTCTGTGCCAGCGTATTTAGAGAAAATAATGCGGTCGTCAACTTTAACGTCAAGCTCTACACGTTGCCCGTTCTCTAATACACGACCTGTCCCAACTGCTACTACTTTACCTTCTTGTGGTTTTTCTTTTGCAGAGTCAGGTAGTACAATACCGAATGCAGATTTTTCTTCTACCTCGATTAGTTCAATTACAATACGATCTCCTAGTGGTCTTAACAAGTGAAACAACCTCCTAATAATTAAATAATTGTTGATATTTATTAGCACTCTATATCAATGAGTGCTAACACAATTATTATGATAATCAATCACTCTTTTTTTTGCAAGTCAGAACTTCAAAAAATTTTGTTTTCTTTCCATATTCCTCTACAATAGAAAGGAAGCATATGAATGGAAAGGATTTTGACTGTGACTAATTCTCAAAAAGTAACGAAACATAAAAAAACAGCCCTGTATGTTTTGCTGATTTATATCTTGATGCAAATCTCTAGCAGATGGTTGCTCTTACCGTTCCATAAGCTCATCATGAAGGTAACTGGTTTAGCTTCTGAACAAGCGGCTCCTATTACTCAAGGTTGGTATATTGCACTAAGTTTTGCAGTAGCGCTCATTTTAAGCTTAATCCTTACATCTCGAGATAAAGCATTTTGGAACATTTATCAAGGAAAAAAAGAAACGATACCTCTTACAATTGTGTGGGGAATCATCGGCTTCTTCCTAGTGTTCTTTGGACAAATGATTGGTGCAGCTATTGAGATGGCTGTTTTCGGTATTGAAGGAGGCTCACAAAATACTGCAGATATTGTCGCGATAGCTAAAGGTGCTCCCATCGCCATATTAGCAATTGTTGTATTCGGGCCAATCTTAGAAGAATTCGTCTTCCGTAGAGTGATCTTTGGCTCGCTTGTCCAAACAACAAATTTCTGGGTGGCAGCAATTGTGAGTGCCATTTTCTTTGCGATTATACACTTCGACTTCTCACATATCTTGCTTTATACCATTTGTGGTTTAATTTTCGCCTTTTTATATCACAAAACAAAGCGCATTTGGACGTCTATTATTGCACACGTCATGCTTAATGGATTTGTGACACTTGTACAATTCTATGCGGAACCATTGCAAAAGTTTCTTCAAGAACTCGAAAAAATGCAATAAATTTTTGTAAAGCGATTGTAAGATGCAAAAATAACACAAAAGCTCGGTGTCCCATTTAGGGCACCGAGCTTTATTTATTACTGTTGATTCAATTCTTCTATTTGTCGTCGTTGCTGCTCAAGTGCTTCTTCAATCTGGCGCTTTTGCTCCGCTTCCTGTTCTTCTTTTAATCGAATCTCTTCGGATTTAAGATATTTCTTATAGCCAATTCGTGAAATCATAATACTAATTTCATACAAAATAAACAGCGGAACTGAAACCATTAAATGCGAAGCCAACTCAGGTGGTGCAATAATCGCAGCACATACAAATAAACCGAAGTACGAGTATTTACGAATACGAATTAGTAATTCCGGACTTAATATGCCAATTCGTGAAAAGAATAAAACAACAATTGGCAACTGGAAAAGGAAACCGAACGGTATTGTAAGCTTAAACAAGAATGTAAAATACTCATGTATACCAATGGTTTGCTGTATCTCCAAATCATTCGATAAATTCATCATGAATTTGATGACATATGGGAATAGTAAAAAGTACGAAAAAGATAACCCTGCAAGAAACAATAAAAATGAATACGGAATATAGCTTAGAGTTGCTTTACGCTCTACTTCCCTTAATCCAGGGCTAATAAACGACCATAATTGATACATCAACACGGGTGATGAAAGAATAAATGCAATTATAAAAACAACTTGTATATAAATTGCAAGTGGTGTGACTACATCAAATGCATGAAGCTCTATATTATATTTGGCTCCAGTCATTTGAAGGTATTTTACAAGTGGCTTTGCGACAAAAAAGGCGCCGGCCATAGCTAGAACAAAGAAAACGGCAACAATGAACAGCCGTTTTCTTAATTCTTCTATATGCTCAATGACAGTTAGATCTTTTGGATTCATTCCTCAAACATCCTAACTTACTTATCTAGTTCTTTCTTTTTCTTATCATCATCATCTTCGTCGGCTAAACCTTTAGTAGCATTTTTGAATTCACGTAGTGTTGAACCAAATGCCTTACCAAGCTCTGGTAACTTTTTAGGACCAAAAATTAGTAACGCGACAACTCCGATAATAATGAGGCTCATAGGACCAATACCACCCATTACAGCCACCTCCTCTTTATATCCATCATTTTAACGCATATTTCGCCATTTTGCTAACTAATTATATGTGAAAGTTTTTCGTCACACTCACTGATTTGACCTCATTTTATTTAAATTATCTATTTGACAGAAACGGTGAATTACACTAAAAAATATGTATGGTTTTCACTCTTCCTGATTACGAATTAAATAAATAAGCGCTTGCAACTCTACCGATAAATCGATGGTTAAAAGCTGCATTCTATCAGGTACTGTTAATCGCTCTGGCGTAAAGTTTAAAATTCCCTTTGCATTCATGGCTGCTAAGCGATCCGCCATTTTTTGAGCGGAGCGTGGTGAAACGGTTAAAATAGCAAGCTCTGCACCGTATTCTGCATATTTTTCTTCCAATAAATCTGGATGAAAAACCGGAATGTTACTGATCATTTTGCCATCCTTCGGTGCTTTTGAATCGAATGCTACCACAATATGTGTATTATGGTTTTTTTGAAAATTATATTTTAATAATGCACTGCCTAAATTCCCCACACCAATTAACGCTACTTTTGTCGTTTCATGTTGATCAAGCGTCTGGCTAAAAAATTGTAATAGATGCTGCACATCGTAGCCATAACCTTTTTTCCCAAGTGCACCAAAATAAGAAAAATCACGGCGAATAGTTGCAGAATCTATTTTCATCGCTTCACTCAATTCCTTCGACGAAATACGTTCCATACCTTCTTGTGCAAAGTTTTGAATAAATCGATAGTAAAGAGGAAGTCTTTTTGTAGTGGCTTGTGGAATTTTTAATTCTTGTTTCAAACTTTTTCCTCCTTATGATGTACCTCCATCAATTTTACTGTCTTTAACTACTAATTTTAATACATTCATCCTTAACAATATACAACATTTTTGCAATCCCCTGCTGTATTTCTCTTTAGTTAATGGCGCCTTATACGCAGCTAACTAAAAAGAAATCGTTTCAATCTTACATGACTGCTAGGAATAAGTAAAGCACGGACATTGCATGCAAATCGTTCATCCATTACACTAAGGTAGAATTGAGGTGTCAAGAATGATTGTTTTACAGGTCAATCAACTAACTAAATCCTTTCTTGCAGATGAAATTTTAAGTGGTGTTAAATTAGAAGTTCAACACCGTGACCGTGTTGCCTTAGTAGGACGAAACGGTGCAGGTAAATCTACTTTATTAAAAATAATTGCTGGTCAAATGTCTTATGATTCAGGTGATATCATTATCCCAAAGGATATTCAAATAGGCTATTTAGAGCAACATGCAGGATTAAACTCTACGCTAACAATTTGGAATGAAATGATGACTATATTTGAATCTCTTTTAGCCCAAGAACAGCTGCTACGCTCACTTGAACAACAAATGGCTGATCCTACTGTCTATGAAAACCCTACTATGTATGCGAAAGTTATGTCGGAATACGATCAATTACAGCATACGTTTAAAGATGCAGGTGGCTATCAATATGAATCAGACATACGGTCAGTCCTTCATGGTATGCAATTTTATTCCGAAGACTATGACAAACCCATCAGTTCCTTATCTGGTGGACAGCGCACACGTTTAGCACTTGCTAAGCTCTTACTTAGTAAACCAGATCTTTTAATTCTCGATGAGCCAACGAACCATTTAGATATCGAAACACTATCTTGGTTGGAATCCTATTTAAAGGGCTATGAAGGCGCTATTTTAATTGTTTCCCATGACCGCTACTTCTTAGACCAAGTCGTTTCTATTGTCTACGAAGTATCTCGTCATCGCGTTACCAAATATCCGGGTAATTATAGTGCATATCTAGATGAAAAAGCTAAAAATTATGAGCGTGATGTCAAACTCTTTGAACGTCAGCAAGATGAAAAGGCCAAGCTAGAGGATTTTATCCAAAAAAATATTGCACGTGCTTCTACAACAAAAATGGCACAAAGTCGACGTAAAATGCTTGAACGTACCGAGTGGATGGAATCGCCGGATGGTGATGAGAAATCCGCTAGTTTCGGTTTCACGATTGAACGTCAAAGTGGAAATGATGTTTTATCTGTTGATGAATTAACGATAGGTTATAACGATCGTACCATTTCTAGTGGGATAAACCTCCGCACTTTTCGTGAGGATCGTATTGCCCTTGTTGGACCAAACGGAGTTGGTAAATCGACATTATTAAAAACAATTGTAAAAGATTTATCCCCTCTTGGAGGTAGTATTCGTTATGGTACGAATGTACAAATCGGCTACTATGATCAAGAGCAAGCAAAGCTATCGAGCAATAAGAGTGTCCTAAAAGAATTATGGGATGAATGGCCACTCATGAACGAAAAAGATATTCGAACTGTATTAGGGCGTTTTCTTTTTAGTGGTGAAGATGTGGATAAAGCTGTATCCTCTTTATCGGGCGGTGAAAAAGCACGCCTTGCACTCGCAAAGCTAATGATGCAAAAGGCTAATTTCTTAATTCTAGATGAGCCTACCAATCATTTGGACTTAGATAGCAAAGAGGTATTAGAAAATGCCTTGATTGATTATCCAGGTACGCTTCTATTTGTCTCACACGACCGCTACTTCATTAATCGTATCGCAACAAAAGTGGTGGAGTTATCTGGAACGGGTTCATTTGAATATTTAGGTGACTACGATTATTACGTTGAGAAAAAGCAGGAACTATTGGAGCTAGCACAAATGAAGGCTGCCTCCCAACCACAAGTACAGCAAGACCTACCTGATAAAACCTCTACATCAAAAATTGATAAAGAAGCAAAAAAGCGTGAACGTCAAATTAGACGTACGATTGAAGATTTAGAAAGCAAGATGCAAGAAACATCTGCTATTGTTGCAAGACTAGAAGAAGCTCTTTGTGACTCTGCCATTTTTACCGACCATGAAAAAATTTCAATGCTTCAAGCAGAATTAGCAACTGCTAAAGAACAGCATGAGCTATTAGAATTAGAATGGCTTGAGTTAAATGAAGAACTTGAAAATATTAGTATGTAAATGATGTAAGCCATGTGAAAGGTCACATGGCTTTTTCTTTACTTGTCTTCATTTTTCATATATATTGGTCAAGTGCTATTTTTCGACAAAAAATGCCCACAGTTTTATTCACACTACAAATCTAGTAGTACCAACATATCAACAGAGTTTTCCACATTGTCCACAATGAAAATTTATTTTATCCACATTCTATCGTATAAAACCAGCTACTATATATTGAATAATCACAAGTTATACACAAGTTATCAACAATTTGTGCATAAGTACGCGTGTTCGCCATTTAATTCGCTCCTTTACCTGTGGATAATTTTCTGAAAAATTTGTCAATTGTGATGCCTCTACTGACTATTCCCTTAGCACGGTTCTTTTTTATCAACAATTATTCGACAATTAAAAAAAGAGATATCTAAAAATATAGATACCTCTTTCTTACACTATACCCAGGATTTTAACTCCATTCCTGGACGTCCATTCATCATTAAGTTTCCTCGAATACCAGCCTCAAACATCGGCATAGCTGCTGCGCCAATCATTGCCGCATTATCAGTACACAATTTAAGCGGCGGTACAAAAAACGGGATACCTTCCTCTTCAAATACAGTCTCCAAAGAAATTCGCAACCCCTTATTTGCTGCTACACCTCCAGCTGCAATAACCTGTTTCACCTGATATTCGCGAGCAGCACGTAATGTCTTAGCAGTCAGTACTTCAACAACACTTTCCTGAAAGCCCTTGGCGACAGCTGCTGGTGAAATAGCTTCACCTCGTTGATCCATATTATGTTTATAATTGATGACAGCTGATTTTAAACCGCTAAAGCTAAAATCATATGAATCCTCTTCCAACCATACTCTTGGAAAAGGAACAGCCTCTCCTTCCTCATGAGCAAGACGATCAATATGTGGCCCACCAGGATAAGGTAAATTTAAAACACGCGCCACTTTATCATAAGCTTCACCAGCTGCATCATCTCTTGTTTCACCAATGACCTCAAAAGAGCCATGTTCCTTCATATAGACAAGCTCTGTATGACCGCCTGAAACTACTAGTGCTAATAAAGGGAACTCCATCGGCTGAACAAGCGCATTGGCATAAATATGCCCTGCAATATGATGCACACCTACAATTGGTAGGTTATTCGCAAAGGCAAAAGCCTTCGCTGCATTAATGCCAATCAACAATGCCCCTACAAGACCCGGACCCTCTGTAACAGCAACCGCATCCAAATCTACCGGCTTTAAATTTGCTTGAGCTAATGCTTCTTCAATTACCATCGTAATTTGTTCAACGTGATGGCGTGATGCAATTTCAGGAACAACGCCACCAAATCGCTTATGACTCTCTATTTGAGAAGCAACAACATTCGACACGATTTCATGACCATTTCGTATAATCGCTGCAGCTGTTTCATCACAGCTTGATTCTATTGCTAATATCAATCCATTATTCATTATAAATTCACCCACATGACAAGGGCATCCTCCCCGTTATCCGTATAATAGCCTTTCCGTATACCACCATCTTGGAATTGGAGCTTACGATAAAGATTTTGTGCAACTGTGTTCGTTACTCGTACCTCCAATGTCATAACCTCCATTCCATGTAAACGAGCTATTTGCATTGCCTCACGCATTAATCCCTCGCCTATACCTCGTCCACGAGCTGCCTCAATAACAGCTACATTCGTAATTTGGGCTGCATCTATAACCATCCACATCCCGCAAAAACCAATAATACGTCCACTTGCATCAACAGCCAGCACATAATGGGCATACTGATTTTCATGTACTTCATAGTAAAAGGAATCCAACGTCCAAGGTACAGGAAATGAAGCTACTTCAATTTCATAAACTGCTGGTACATCATCAGAAACCATTTTACGATAAGTTACATCACTACTCATGTTCTTTCTCCTTCTGTTCTTTCAGCCAATTTGCTTCAGCCTCTGCAATTCGTTTATATTGTGGGACAAAGTGATGAGTAGCTTCAACACTCGGTAATTCCACTTTAGTTCCTACACGAATAACTTCCGTTGCACGTGGCAAGTCAAGACTAAAAGGTGCACGAAAAGCGTTATCGCCAAGCTCCTCTACAATGTTATCCCAAAATAAGCCCACATCTGTTCCTACAAATAAAATAGGTGCATCTAATGCCCTTAAACGCTCTAATAAATCAGCGATATGTGCATGATGATCCTCCACAAGAGCCTCTAGAGTCACTCCTTGATAAACAGCTGTATAAACATTATCTCTTCTTGCATCAAAAATTGGACAAATTAATCCATTATAAAGGGTAGCATTTGCAGCTAATGCTTTTAAGCTAGAGACACCAACTAAAGGTATCTGTAATGTCCATGCTAGGGTTTTCGCTAATGTTACACCTATACGGACCCCTGTATACGAACCTGGCCCTTCAGACACTGCAATAACATCCAAGTCGCCTGCCTTCAAACCTGCTCTTGCTAATACCTCTTCAATAGCGGGCATTGCGCCTGCTGAATGTGTTAATTTTATATTTTGTACCAGCTCAGCTACCACTTTTCCATCCCTCACAATAGCAACGGAAAGTGGTGTATTCGCTGTTTCTATTCCTAACCAAATCATTTCATTAGCTCCTCACATAGTGCCTCATAGCGTTCCCCACTAGGTATTAACACAAATCGTCGTTCATTGTCTCCGATTCGATAAATCTCTATCGCTAATCGATTCCGTGGCAAATCCTGTTCTATTAAATGCGCCCACTCTACCACTGATACTGCATCTCCATAAAATAATTCATCCCAACCAAGGTCCTCGTCACTTTCAGCCAAACGATAAACATCTAAATGATTGAAGGGTAAACGTCCTTCATACTGTTTAATGATTGTAAATGTTGGACTGTTGACCGTTCTTTTCACACCAAGCCCTTTTGCTAAGGCCTTCGTAAACGTTGTCTTGCCTGCACCCAAATCTCCTTCTAATGTAATTGTATCTTGAGCTTCTAGTAATTTTGCAAGTGTCACGGCAAAACGCTCTGTATCATCAACTGAATTCATGATTATTTCATACATTCTCATTTTTCCTCTCATCACTACATTACCTCTAGTTTACCTAAACTAGCGAAAATGTTCAAAGCATCCAATATCATTATATCCTACATAGATTATCTTCGTTAAAAAGCCTAATTTTATGACATAGGTAGCCATTTAAATAAAAAAACACGCCTTCTTTTACAAAGACGTGACAACTATTTATCTGTTTGAATGACCTTTCACTGCTATGATTTCTTTGCCAATTAGTTTATCATCCTTAAATTTTACTATATAGGCCTGTGTCATCAAGATTTCATCATTCCAACGATATTCATTATTTTTGATTTTTTTACCTGCGCCGCCTGCTGCTTCTACTACCTCAATATATGACATATCATTTTTTAATTTCTCAAATTCTACTTCGTTCATATTTTTTTGCCAGTGATACGCATTTGATTCTTCAATCTCCATAATAGGATCTCCACAGCCTACCATCATTATCATGGAACCAATAAGCAAAGGGAAATAAATACTTTTAAAAGAATAATCTTTGCTCATATAAACACCTCCGTAGCCAATCCGATTACATCTACTTTTTTACCCCTAATCTTTATATTAGAAACATCTCTAATTTTACCTTATAGAAACGCTATCATTTATCGGTAATTTTTACTATTTTTAGATAATGTTAAATATATGAAATTCGCTATGTTTATGGCAATATTATCGATCATTTCACAGCGATTTAAGCCATTTTTTAGATACACTTGATATGTTTTAGGGAAATAGATGTTGTTTATGAAATAATAAAGGGAAGTTGGTCTCAAATACTTCACAAAATGTTATGCTTTTAGCCTCTGTGTTTCTACTAGGCAGTGTTGATCCTTTCGACATTATTCATTTGTCATGTAATTTCTACTTAATTTACTGATAAACTCCTGAAAGATGAATTGGATCCATACTCCAATCACATACAAAAAAGTCCCTATGATGTAAAATCATAAGGACTGTAATATCAATTTAAATGGCGGTCCCGACCGGGATCGAACCGGCGATCTCCTGCGTGACAGGCAGGCATGTTAACCGCTACACCACGGGACCTCTTTAAGACATTTATAAATATATCATAGAAAATATAGATATACAATATCTTTTTTCACATTTTTTTAATATATTTTCCAACACTCTTTAATCTAGGATAGAGGTTATCCTGCAATGCATTTTCCACATAATCAACATCTAATTTCATATAAGCTCTAAACATGATGCAAATTTTGCAGTATATTTAACTTTGAAGGGGGAAACATAACATGTCAAAATTAGAACAATTACAAGCAGCCTTACAGCTCCACAATACCGATGCAATTATTATCACAAATGCTCAAAATCGTCGCTATCTAACAGGTTTTACAGGTAGTGCAGGTACAGTTATTGTAACAAAGACACGCGCACTTTTATTAGTAGACTTCCGCTACACTCAGCAAGCAACAAATCAGTGTGACACCTTTGAAGTACTAGAGATTGATCGCAACCATTTATATGAAACCATTCAGGAAATTCTTGAACAGGAATTAATTCAAACTGTTGGTTTTGAGCAACATCATGTAACTTATTTTAGCTATCAATTAATGAAGAGCAAATTGACAGCTATATTAAAACCAATGCCTACTATTGTAGAAGATTTACGGATGATTAAAACACCAGAAGAAATTGAAATAATTAAGAAAGCAGCATGGATTTCCGATGAGGCGTTTAATCATATTCTGACATTCATCAAACCAGGTATTTCAGAACTTGAGATTGCCTATGAATTAGAGTCTCATATGCGAAAAAATGGTGCAACAGGTGCAGCCTTCGATATGATTATTGCTTCTGGCCATCGTTCAGCACTCCCACATGGTGTAGCATCCTCTAAAATAGTGGAGCAAGGTGACATGTTGACAATGGATTTTGGTGCTTACTACCGAGGTTATCGTTCTGATATGACAAGAACGATTGCTGTTGGAGAACCATTAGAGCAATTAAAAGAAGTATATCAAATAGTTTATGGTGCCTTACAGCATGCCCTTTCCAATATGAAGGCTGGTATTACTGGACAAGAGGCCGATAGTTATTCACGAGACTTCATTACTAAAAAGGGATATGGACAAAATTACGGACACGGTGCAGGACATGGTATAGGCTTAGATATCCATGAAAACATATTTATGTCTACCATATGTAAAGACATGTTAGAAGAAAATATGGTACTAACTGTCGAACCGGGTATTTATATACCTAATGTAGGTGGTGTTCGAATCGAGGATGATGTTATCGTTACAAAAGAAGGTGTGGAAGTCATCACTCACTCTCCTAAGGAACTCATTATTTTATAGCCCATTAAAGTGATGTTTTATATGGAGATATCATTAAAGAAGTTTAGCTGCTTACTTTGATATATAACAAATGTTTTAAAGAGTAAGTACAATAAATTCTTTGTACTTACTCTTTTTATAAAAGAAAAAACAGCCAACACACAGCTGACTGTTTTGTTTGCCTAGCGACGTCCTACTCTCACAGGGGGAAGCCCCCAACTACCATCGGCGCTAAAGAGCTTAACTTCCGTGTTCGGTATGGGAACGGGTGTGACCTCTTTGCCATCATCACTAGACTTATGCGACCTCCAATACACGGCGTATTACTGCGTCAGCTGCTCTCGTTCAATCAGTCACGTACAGAAGTACGCTCCTTCAATCACTCGTTTGCTTCCTTGTACTACTTGTGTCTTGAAGCTCTCTTTTTTTGTTGAAAGATTTATTCTTTCAAA